>NZ_JASJFB010000161.1:0-1565 GCF_030065455.1 Microcystis sp. M53602_WE12
ATAATTTTGATGGGCAAAAATTGCTATTAACTACCCGGAGGGGGAATTACAGGAATTTCGATCCCGTCCGGCGCTAAGGGGGGAGGTGTGGGAGTTAGTCTTGGCTGGTAAACAGGTTCAGGTGTACTAACTAAGGGAATATTTTCCAGCACGGGAAGACGGGGAGTGATGGGTTGGGAAAACATCGCTTGAATTGCCGCTTTTCTGGTTTCTTGAGGTTCCAAAGCTTGCTGCCAGAGACTTTCATAAAAGAAGAAAATCACCCCTAAACCCCGTTGACGAGCAGCCAATACCTTTTCTTCAATAAAGGGTAGGGCAATCGGTCGATTGCGTAAACCGGTTAAAACTCCCACACCGGTGGGGATAGTTTGCTGGGTTTCCTGAATTTCGGGACGCTCTATTTGCTTGAGAAAACTGGGCAGATCGGGACGATAAACCTGTACAATTAACTCGTCGACTAATCCTTGCCGCACCCAACCGAGCCAATCCTGTAAATGACCATTATAGGCGAATTCGTAGGGATTAGGGGCGATCGAAAGCAGTATATTCGGTTTAACTGCCTGAATTGATTCTTTGAGATTAGCCAGAAAAGCGGTGATTTTATCGGCCCGCCATTTTGTCCATTCGGGATCCCGGGGGTTAGCCGGAGGTGTTTTTTCCGTTTCCTGTTGATAAAGAGCGATAGTATAGGGATCATAGCCGAATTCATTCGGTAAACTCAGATGATCGTCGAATTGGATGCCGTTAATATCGTATTGTCCCACCACTTCCAAGACTAATTCCCGCAGAAAATTCTGCACCTCGGGACGGAAAGGATTCAACCACACCACCTCACCGGCTGCTCCTACCCAAGTGGTCCCCCCGTCGCGTTTTTGGGTTAACCAGTCCTGATGTTTTAAGGCTAATTCCGAGGTGGGAGGGGCCATAAATCCGAATTCAAACCAAGGAATGACCAATAATCCACTGCCACGGGTTTGTTCCACCAATTCTGCCAAGATATCTTGTCCCTGCGCTCCCGTAGGCACAAAAGGCTGTATTCCTTCCCGTTGGGCGATCGCACTGGGATAGAGAGCATAACCGGAATTCCAGACCACGGGATAGATAGCATTAAAATTAAGATTAACTAATTGCTCGATCGCCTGTTGTCGTTTATCCCTGTCCATCAGCATCGCAGTATCGTTGGTGGTGATCCAAACACCGCGGATATCAGGATCTCGACTTTGAGAGAAAGCGGCAGAAAAATAGCCTAATAGTAGGACTATGAGAAAAGATACTAAGAATAGTAGTATAGGGAACTTTTTAAGAATTTGCCGCCAAACGCTAGTCGGAATTAGAAAAGTCATTTCTTTAAGGTGAAGATTAACGGTTTTAACTGGTTATAATACCAGCTTTGCTCAACTCTTTGAGGCTAGATTGACCCAAAATAAGTAGGTAGGCACAATTATTTGTAGGATGGGTTAGCGGTAGCGTAACCCATGCGGGCGTTGGGTTTCATGCTTCAACCCAACCTACGTTCATTTTATATTTAATTCCACCCACCTACTTATATATTTACCTATTTCTTC
>NZ_JASJFB010000720.1:0-4337 GCF_030065455.1 Microcystis sp. M53602_WE12
AACCCTTATATAGAAAGGCATTTGGCGATTTTTGTCAATTATTTTTGATCTAGAGCGAACTAATCAATTAAGTCTCTTGCCAGATAAGGATTTAGTCGATTTATGCCCCCCTATCGAACCATACTAAGTAACGAAGAACCAGAAGTTGATTAAATTAAAACTTCAATACATTTGAGGAGATAACTTAGTTTTTTGTCACCCTTTTCAGCTAAACTAAGTTTATGACTAAAAGCCTAGAAAACATTACCATTCACCAGTTTAGAGGACTGCGAGAGCTTGAGCTAAAGAATCTCGGACAGATTAACCTGCTTGTGGGAATTAATAATTCGGGAAAAACCAGCGTTCTCGAAGCGTTATCTATTTACTGTCATCCCTTAGATCTAAAAGTTTGGCTAAATACTGCTAGACAAAGAGAACAAGAGTACAGAGTTTCTCGGACTCCTTATCTAGATTCCCTACAGTGGTTATTTACCCACGATGCAATGATTGAGCAAGAAAAACTTAATCACGGGGTTATATCAATCACAGGAAATGGCTCCTTTAAAGTTCAGAAAATTGAGGCAATTTATGAAGAACTCGAAGGAATTATTTTAATTGACAATCCCGAAGACAAGCTTCATCCTAATGAGATAATTAGCGAAGAAAACGAAGATTTAATCGATAATAATGAAGATTTATGGGAAACAAGAAAAGGTATAAATTTATCGATAACAGTATTTCTGGCTCAAGAACAATTAATAAGTTTAATTAATTATCCCCAAAATCCCCTGAAAGAAAACTATCAACTTTGGGAAAATAGCCCTCTCTCTAGACTATCGGGAAAAAAAGAACCTAGCTTACTAACTTCTCTGGTTAGTCCCGCTTCTCATCGTTCTGATATTGGTCAATTTCGATTACTTTCAGAAGTGAGATTTGCCAATTTTAAAACAGATGTTATCGATTTACTACGTCAAATGGACAGTAATATTTCTGACTTAGAAATTCTCTTACCGCCTCATTCTTTATCTTCCAGATTTAATATTTATATTCAACATGAAAAATTGGGACTTGTCCCCGTTAGTACCTTTGGTGATGGGGTGCGTCGCTTACTTCATATCGCCCTCAAACTTGCCAGTGTTAAAGGTGGAATTTTATTCATTGATGAATTAGAATCAGCTATTCATACAGAGGCACTGCAAAGTTCTTTTAATTGGTTAGTTAAATGGTGTCAAAAAATGAATGTACAACTGTTTGCTACTACCCACAGTCTAGAAGCTGTTGATGCTCTGTTAGAAGTTACTGAACGAGAATCAGATTTGGTGCTTTATCGTCTCGAACCAAAGGAAAATTATACTAGAGTAGTTAGACATGATTGGACTCGATTAAAAAGCTTACGAGAAGACTTAGGACAGGAGGTTCGTTGGTGAGTCGAGAACATATATTGATTGGAGTGGAAGGTAATCATGATCAAGCTTTTCTGGTGAAAGTTATGTGTAAACTTCTGGGGTTTTCTAAATGTGAAGAACTCTCAAATCTAGAACCAATTTGGAAAAAATTTATTCCGAAATATCCTCCTCCTAAAACTGGAAAACTTTACATCAGACTCGATATGCCATCTATTCTTTATACTGAGACTTTATCCGTGGCAATTTATGCCGGGGGTGGCAGTGAATTAATTAAAAATTTAACCAATAAACTTGCCGATATGGATTATAACAATGAATTATCAGCTTTTGCCGTTATTGCCGATGCGGATAAAGATAACCCGGCAGAAGTTGCTCGTAAATATCATCAGGGTTTTCGGGAATATTTTCCCGACTTTCCCAGGGTAGTAGCTGCCACGGGAACTATTCAAGAAAATAAACCAAGAGTCGGATTATACATACTGCCTAATAATGTTGATCAAGGTGTCTTAGATACCCTACTTTGTGATTGTGGAAAAATCGCCTATCCTGAATATATGAAGAGGGCAAAAGCATATATTCAACAGTTTTCTGAGGAGGAAATTAGTCAAATTGGCTGGAAACCTTTTGATAAAGAAAAAGCCACTATTGCCGCCATTGCTAGTATTCTTAAACCGGGAAAAACCAACACCGCAACTATTTCTGATGATCGGTGGATTAGCGAGCAAACTTTAACGCAAATACCATCACTAGAAAATCTCTTAACTTTTCTAAAACAACTCCTCAAAATGGAGTCAATATAATTATATTGATCTGCTGAAAACTTGGAGAGTTACCAACTAGGAAGTTATGGTTAATAAGTGGTCAGGCAAAGGAGACAGTATATCCGAACATTATAATAAAAGTTTTCTCTCAAGTTAAGGTCAAACAATTCTAGCTGGGAGTTATCGAAGTGTAATTAAGCTTGACAAACTCAAATTAAGGTGTTAATATATAGGGCGTGATTTGTACAGATGTTAAAAATTTTGTTTTGCGGTAGTCTATGAATTTAACAAATTTACCAATGTCTCTTGATGAGATGCCTTTACCTAGTTATTTGCCGCCAGTTATTTTAACAGTTTTTACTCGTCCCGATCTACTCAAGGAAGTTTTAAAGGGTTTAACCCAACAGATTCTATCTGCGTCGCCTAGAATTTGTGAAGCTATTTATGGCTCACTCTCCCTTTAGTTTGAAAAAAACTCGCCGTCGCCTAGGTTTATAGTTTAGTAGATACTTAATAGAAAATATGAATAGCTCTAGAAAATTTCTGATTTGTAAAGGTTCCTCTGGCATGGGAAACCGAATTCTGGCCGCCTGTGGTGCAATAATCTATAGTGAAATTAGTAATCGCCAGTTAGTTATTGATTGGCGGGATAATACTTATTGTCATGACGATATCAACTCCTTCCCTCTATTTTTTAACTGTCCAAAGACCGTTTCAGTAGAATCTATACCTGATACCAAGTCTGTCTATCCTGAGATATGGATTGATAAGTTAGATCAATCTTTTGGTGGACTAAGAAAAGATTTAAGGATTTCGGATCAATCTATGTCGGTTGAATTATCTAGAACAAATTATGAGAGTGAGATTCTGGTTTTCTGTGCCTATACTCATAAAATCAACCAGATGAGACAACTTTTTCATGGGAAGTTCGATTACTTGGCAAAAATGGATGATCGTACTATTATCAAACAGGTATTAAACTCTCATCTAAGCCTGAAACCTGAAATTGTTCAGTCTATCGAAGATTTCCGATCATCTTACTTTGGAGTGAATACCCTAGGCGTTCATGTCAGATACACAGACATGAAGATTCCTTTAGATAAGCTAATTACTAATACTAAAAAAATCAACAAAAACAATAAATTTAACAGCATTTTCTTGGCTACAGATTCTCAAGAAGTTGTTGAAAAATTTCAAGAGGAGTTCCCAAATATTATCACCACACCAAAATGGTTTCCACCATCGGGAGAAAGAATGCACCAGAACTGGGATCAATGTCCTGATCGCGTTCAAAATGGCATAGAAGCATTAATGGATATGTATTTGTTAGCCAGTTGTAATGATTTGATTTTTTCTTCTCAGTCCTCCTTTGGTTTAGTGGCATCAATCCTAAGTAAAGCCAGTAAACAACATCTCCACGATGTGAATTCTTCTTCATTCATTGAAAAAGTAAAAGCGAAAATTAGAGGTATTGCCAAATAGTTTGTACGAGCAATTAACCCGAACCAACCTTAATGATGTCTATGCCATGGCAAACTTGGGGAGTTACCAACTAATGCTTAATTCTCTCAATCGCCTTTTCTCGCCTTTAGTATCTAGCGTTTTACATACCATAATTATCTCCGGTTGTCAAGGTGCAAATGTATTAACTTCGGCGAATAATTCCCAGAGAAATCAATGGCAAAAAGTGACCGTAATCGAGGGTTTAGAGCATCCTTGGTCGATGGTTTGGCTACCTAACGGGGAAATCCTCATCACAGAGCGCCCCGGTCGTTTAAGAGTAGTTAGAGAGGGTAAATTAGACCCAAAAGCCATCGCTGGAGTTCCCGAAGTTTTTGCCGTCGGACAAGGAGGACTGCTCGATGTGGCAATTCATCCCCAATTTGCCCAAAATCGCTGGATTTATCTAACTTATGCCCACGGAGACCAGGAGGCTAATCGTACCCGCGTCGCTCGTGCGGTTTATCTCAAATGTCGGGGTGAAGACCCTCGCACTTAGCGACGGGATGAAACCCCGACCAATATAAAACAGCGAAGCACGACTAAAATCTTGACAATCTATGCTGTACAGGTTAATATAAAATAAGTTGTTTGAGGTCGATAAACAATGATTGTCTTAGAAATGAAAGCCGTGGTCAAACCAAGTCAGTGTTCTGCCATTGATGAAGCTATTCGTACAGTACAATTCATC
>NZ_JASJFB010000682.1:0-2662 GCF_030065455.1 Microcystis sp. M53602_WE12
CCATAAATGAAGTTTTGTCGGATTAAATAATTGGCTGAGTTGTAGAGATTTTTAGACTGCCAAGATAAATTATCTATCTCAGCCCAAAATCGATGTCCTTTCTTGATAATGTGTCTTTCGGCTACTAACATTATTGTCCGTTGTCTTTTAACTCAGCGTCGGGTTTTGAAGGGTTGTCATCCGTTGTCATAATTGTACCAGAAGGCAATTGATAGCCTGTTAAATTCCCTTGTTTCCACCACCTCCAAGCCGTTCGATAACTTATTCCTGTTTTTTTTGCCTAGTCCGATAGTTTTGTCTGTACATACTACCATGAATGACTATATATGACCATATTTGTATTTAAACTTTACAATACCTTTTTTGGGTTTATAGCGTTTCCTGTTGGCAAGAGGTACATTGTCGATGGTGAAAAGCTTAATCAGCAAAGGTTTAACTGTGCCACACAGGTGTGGGAAACGCTATATTTATTTCAAAAATTATCTCTTTATTTGTATATTTTTAAACTTGTATAAAATTGATTTAAGTTTTGTAAAAAGTAGTTGACAAAATACGATCGAGATCAAGGATAACCCTATCCTTAAGGTTGACAAAATATGGTAAGGTGGACTGAGTAATAAAACTTATCACTAACCTATTATCAGTGACAAGTGCCAAATTCACCAGAGAAGGCTAAATATAACTATGTCCAAACGGTTTAAATTCGACTCCTCCGAGATGATTTATCTCACCGATAAACTGATGAATGCGGCCAGCAATCGTTACTCGATCGTCGTGCAAGTCGCTAGACGGGCCAAACGCGTCCGCTACGATACCGTAGAAAATATCGATGACCCGATGATTAAACCCGTCCAACGGGCCTTGATGGAAATGACCGACGAATTAACCGAACCGGAATTATTACGCGATTAATCCCCTAAAATTGCCTGGAACCCACCCCTACATTTCATCGGGGTTGATACCCAGTGATCTTAGTCTTTCCGCTAGTCGTTGGGCTTTTTGTTCCGCTTCCTGTTTGGCTAAACCTTCTTGCTGGGCGATCAAACCTGCTTGACTGGCGATCGCCGCAGCTGCCCTCGCCCTTTCCTCTGCGGTTAAATAACGATTTCCCGATACTGGGAAGAAGGCGATTTTTGTGTAGGAAAGGTTAACCATAGCGATTGTTTTGACTAGGGAAATTACCAAGTATTCGGTTGAAAGTCGGCATCATTAATAATGGCCACCGTATCCCCAGAGGGTTTAATCACAAATAGACCTTTTTTATAAGCGTATCGATCGATCCCCTCGTTGATTTCAATTCCCGCCACCGCACCGTAAGCTCGATAGTTTTGATAATGGGGAAAAGCGATTTTAAAGCGGGTCAATTTTTCGATAAATTCATCCACATCATCTTTAGATAATCTAGATTTACATTCCACCACCACGAGATCGGTATCATCTACCGCTAGGATATCAATTTCCATGGCGATGCCCTGACGCTTGACTCTAGCGCGGGGATAAACTTCTTTAATATCGATGCCTTTTTCCTGAAAAAGCCGTAAAACCGCCGGTTCTACCAATTCTTCCACAAATCGACCCCAGCGAGTGGTGAGACTATCTACCGCTTTGCTGGTTCGTTCAACCGTCCGTTTCAGTTCTGCCATGGAGCGATCGCTTTCTAGTTTAGATTCCGCCAGGAGGTTCTCTATTTCGACTCTATGGCGATCATATTCCGCCTTAGATTCGGCAGCCCGGCGATCATATTCCTCGGCGGAAGCGCGGAATAGCTGGTAAATATCCTCAAGAGTTACCGGTTCATTCATAGACTTACCTCTAAAACACCCCTGATCATTTTAGCGATTCCCTCGAGAAGCCGGACGAGAGCCAGAGAGCAAAACGAAAAAAATATTAAGAATTATGTAAAAGACTTGACAAATGTGCGGGGGGGGGTAAGGTTTTTCTGGAATTTACTTGGTTCCAAAACTTGCATAATCCTTACAACGCTCAAAGAGCTTGATTTTAGATGAAACTAACGATTATGGGTATTTTATCTGGGGTTGCCTTTGCGACTCTGGGCATCTCTGGCATTGCAGAAGCTTTTCAACTGATTCCTTCTGGTCTTAGTCCTGGTAATCAGTATCGCTTGGTATTTGTTACGGATGGCACGATTCAAGCAACAAGCACTGACATAAATACCTACAACACCTTTGTTGACAATGAGGCGCACACCTCAACAATATTAAATGACGCTTTTACGAATGTAGGAATCGACCCTGCTAGTATTACCGAAAAATTGGGTTCGTTATGGGAGCGATTTTGGTCCAGGGTTTAACGGTCCGGTAGCATTCCGCCCTTTGTACGGAATCTCTTCGGTGCTGACGGTTCCCACCACGACCACTCCAGAACCTTCTAGCCTTCTCGGTTTTATCACCTTGGGCCGATTAATGCTAGGGGGTACCGTCCGCAAAGCCCGCAAGTAATGCCTACAAGGGAGAGGAGGCGAGGGTTTCCTCTCTCGAAGCGGAGGTTTTCGATACTTTATGGCTCTTCGGTTTGTGTTATGCAATGGACGGGGATTATAAGGGATGTAACCCTTATATAGAAAGGCATTTAGCGATTTTTGTCAATTGTTTTTTATCTAGAGCGAACTAATCAATTAAGTCTCTTGCCAGATAAGGATTTA
>NZ_JASJFB010000270.1:0-7368 GCF_030065455.1 Microcystis sp. M53602_WE12
AAAGCTAGTCTATGGTGATAATAGCCCCTACGCTCGTACTGTAGAATATAGCACTTTAGCTAATATTGACCGTCAGGATTTAATCGATTTTTATCGTACCTATGTCCGTCCCGACCAAATAATTTTAGGAATTGTCGGTGATTTTGATTCTCAGTCGATGAAAGCATTAATCAATAAGACTTTTGGCGATTGGAAAAATCCCGCCACTGCCACTAAAATTGTCACCCCTTCGGCAACCCAAAAAAATCTTCAAGGTGTCTTTGTCGTCAATCAACCCCAATTAACCCAGAGTAGCGTTTTATTAGGTCATCTTGGTGGTCGTTTGGATAGTCCCGACTATCCCGCTTTAACGGTATTAAATGAGATTTTAAGCGGTTTTGGTGGTCGTTTATTTAATGAAGTGCGCTCCCGTCAAGGATTAGCTTATTCTGTCTATGGTATCTGGAATAGTCGTTATGATTATCCTGGTTTATTTATTGCCGGAGGTCAAACTCGCACCGATGCTACCGTGCCTTTTATTAAGGCAATTTTAGGCGAAATCGAGCGCCTTCGCAATCAACCCGTTACTGCCAAAGAATTGGAAGATGCTAAAAATGCTATTCTCAATTCTTTTGTTTTTAAGTTTGAGAAACCTGGTCAGAATTTATCGCGATTGATGACCTATGAATACTATGGTTATCCCCAAGATTTTATCTTCCGTTATCAACAAGCGGTAAAAGGGGTGACAATTGCCGATATTCAACGAGTGGCCCAACAATATCTGCAACCGAATCAAATTGTGACTCTTGTGGTGGGTAATGAACAGGAAATTCAACCTCCCTTATCCAGTTTGGGAACTACGGTTAAAACTGTTGATGTCACCATCACACAAATATAAATAAATCTAGGTTGGATGGAGCTAAACTAGGTGAAATCCAACCTAGAAAAATGGGACAAATATAGCACGATATATGACTTTACAACTCACCATAAATTATCCTGAAAATTTACCCGACTTTCTTCAAAAAAACCGCGAGGAATTCGAGAGAGAAGCAACTTGGGCTATGGTAGTAAAACTCTTTGAGATGAAACGTATTTCATCGGGTATGGCTGCCAATTTATTAGGAGTGGATAGGGTTAATTTTTTATTGAGATTGACCGATTTTGGCGTAGGGATGATTGACTTAACAGAAGAAGAACTATTATCAGACTTTGAAAATGCCTAAAGCTAAATTACAGCCCTTCTCATAAAAAAAGTCTAACCTAATTTGGTATTGACTCCTGACTGCTGACGACCGACTCCCCAAAACGAAAACTTCCTATCTCACCATTGAGATAACTGCTGTAACTATTTTGAGATAACTAAGGCTATCATTGAGGAAAGTTACTGTTGAGACTCCTGATTAGTTTGTTAATTTTTGTGTTAAGTAGCTAGACAATTAAACCCTTTAGAGATAGGGTGATCGTAGCTGAGTTTGCTATTATATAGTTTTGTAAATAAATATCAAACTCAAGGGTTTTTGAAGATGGTATGTCGCTAAACTGAAAGTATAAAGTACAGAGGTAAAAATACTTATGATGCTACTACAAGATGTTGCGAGAACCTCTAGAGAACAAGCATTAATTCTGTGGTTTGAAGAAGTAGACAGCAAAGATGTAGGATTAGTCGGCGGCAAAAACTCCTCCTTAGGCGAAATGATCCAACAATTAACCCCGAAAGGGATTAATGTCCCCACAGGATTCGCCACCACCGCTTACGCTTACCGTCACTTTGTCGAAAAAGCCGGACTAGACGCACAATTAAGACAAATTTTCCAAGATTTAGACGAAAACGATGTCCAAAACTTGCAAGAAAAAGGTAAACAAGCACGCACATTAATTCTCAATACACCGTTCCCCGATGATTTAAGTCATGCGATCGCTATTGCCTATCGCCGACTCTGTGAACGTTATGGCGATGATCTCTATCATTCCATAGATGTGGCCGTTCGCTCAAGCGCCACTGCCGAAGACTTACCAGAAGCGAGTTTTGCCGGACAACAGGAAACCTATCTCAACGTGCAAGGGGTAAGGGGAGTTTTAGAAGCTTGCCATAAATGTTTTGCCTCTTTATTCACCGATCGCGCTATTTCCTACCGTCATCATAACGGTTTCGATCACTTTGCCGTCGCCCTTTCCGTCGGTGTCCAAAAAATGGTGCGTTCAGATCTAGCCACCTCCGGGGTGATGTTTTCCATCGATACGGAAACAGGGTTCAAAAATGCCACTTTAATCACCGCAGCCTACGGTTTAGGGGAAAATGTCGTGCAAGGAGCCGTTAACCCCGACGAATATCTGGTTTTTAAACCCACTCTTAAAAACGGTTACAAACCCATCCTCGACAAACGCCTCGGCAGTAAAGCCATCAAGATGATCTACGATGATGGAGGATCGCGTCTAACCAAGAATATCCGAGTTAACAAGCTAGAACAGGATCAATTCTGCATTAGTGACCAAGAAATCCTCACTTTAGCCCGTTGGACGACCCAAATCGAGGAACATTACTCGCAAGTGCGCGGAACCTACACCCCCATGGACATCGAATGGGCAAAAGATGGGATCACGGGAGAACTCTTTATCGTTCAGGCGCGCCCAGAAACCGTACAATCGCAAAAAGCCGCTAATATCCTTAAATCCTACGAAATTAAAGAAAGAAGTCAAGTTTTAGCGGTGGGACGAAGTGTAGGTGCAGCAATCGGTCAAGGAAAAGCCAGAGTCATCCTCAGTGTAGATAAAATCAACAACTTTAAACCGGGAGAAGTTCTCGTCACCAATCGCACGGATCCCGACTGGGAACCGATTATGAAACAAGCAAGCGCGATCGTTACTAATCAGGGTGGTCGTACTTGCCATGCCGCTATTATCGCGCGAGAAATGGGCATTCCGGCGATCGTGGGTTGCAATAATGCCACGGAAACGATTAAAACCGGTCAGGAAGTCACCGTTTGCTGTGCGGAAGGGGATGAAGGGAAAGTTTACCTCGGATTGCTACCCTTTGAAATTCTTGAAACTCCCCTGGACAATTTGCCCCAAACTCGGACAAAAATCCTCATGAATATCGGTAATCCCGAAAAAGCCTTCGCTTTTGCCGATATTCCTGCCCAAGGGGTCGGTTTAGCGCGTCTAGAGTTTATTATCGCTAACCATATTCAGGCCCACCCCAGCGCCTTGCTGAAATTCCACGAATTGGAAGAAGGAGACGTAAAAGACCAAATCGCCGAATTAACCAAACACTACGAGGATAAACCCCAATTTTTCGTCGATAAATTGGCCCGGGGAATTGCCATGATTGCAGCCGCATTCTACCCCAAAGATGTAATTGTGCGGATGTCCGATTTTAAATCCAATGAATACGCTAATTTATTGGGTGGCAAACCCTTTGAACCCAAGGAAGAAAACCCGATGATCGGTTGGCGCGGCGCTTCCCGTTATACTGATCCTAATTATCGCGAGGCTTTCGCTTTGGAATGTCGGGCGCTGAAAATGGTCCGGGAAGAAATGGGATTAACTAATGTGATTCCGATGATTCCTTTCTGTCGTACCCCCGAAGAAGGGATGAGAGTCCTCGAAGAAATGGCGAAAAATGGTCTCGAACGCGGGGTTAATGGTTTGCAAGTTTATGTGATGTGTGAGTTACCAAGTAATGTAATTCTTGCCGACCAATTTGCTCAGGTGTTTGACGGATTTTCGATCGGTTCTAATGATTTGACCCAATTAACCTTAGGATTAGATCGGGATTCTGCCCTAGTTGCCCATCTTTTTGATGAACGGCATGAGGGAGTTAAACGCATGGTGAAAATGGCCATTGAAACCGCTAAAGCCCATAATCGCAAAATCGGTATCTGTGGTCAAGCCCCCAGTGATTACCCCGAATTTGCTCAATTTTTAGTGGAATTAGGCATCGATTCTATCAGTCTTAATCCTGATTCTGTCCTCAAGACTTTATTGATGGTGGCAGCAGTGGAGCAAGGACAATAGTTTAGTGATAAAGGTGGGACTTGCCCACCTTTTTTTGTACTAAGCCAACTAACTTCATCATACTGAAAATACATATAGCCCACTATGGCTATTTTTTAGTTGTCTCTTAACAAAGATTAACTTTAAACTGCGATCAAGAGATAAACTTAGATTTCGTCAGGATTAAGGCCTAATTCCCGCAGTTTATTGGCTAATCGTTCCGCTCGTTGTTTTTCCTGATTATAGCTAGTGAAAGCTTGTCCATCGGGATAAAAAAGCGACATTTCCGGTTCGATCCCCCCTGCCCCCCTTGATAAGGGGGGTGCCGATCCCCCCTTAATCCCCCCTTGATAAGGGGGGTGTCTGATAATTTTTAACGCCTACCTACTTATAAGCCAATAACACCACTCTAAAGGGGTCTAGTATAATTAGAAGAGGTTGATCAAAGGGGGTTTATGGACGATAAAACCGCAAAGCCGGAAGAATCCGAATCTGAAGAGAAAAAAGAATCAGATTTTGACCAGGAAAAGGAACAGGCTGAAGTTTGGACGGGAAAAATCACTGCTTTTGTTGCCCATCAACTCCGAACCTCCGCTCCTTCCCTTCCAATTATCGGGGGTAGCATTACAGGCGGCTTAACTTGGCTTAGTCAACATGACACGGTTAAGGCGATTATTGTCGGGGGAGTCACTTTTATCGTCACGGGCTTTTTTACCTACGGATCAGCCTGGAGTCAAGGGTTTTTAGAAATAGCAAGAACCAAAGGTAAAAATCATGGTAAAGGTACAGCTTTAAGCTTTTTTGTTTGGCTAGACAAAAGACTGGAAAAAATACGTTGGCAATTAGCTAATCCTGACGGGAAATATTTAATTAAATTACGGGATTCAGATTGTCGTTATGATGATATTGAAGGGATTGAAGATGCAATCTTTGGTTTTTCTACTCCGGAACTGGAAGAAATTTTTATTAATTTGGATCTGAGTCAATTAGAACTGCGCTCAGAAGAAGAATCTAAAGGTACGGGGGATGATATTTGGGATTTATTGCGTCGGGCTAAAAAGAGGACAAATTTACGGTTGTTAATTCTGGCTCCTGGTGGACGAGGAAAAACAACTTTATTGCGTCATTTAGCCTATAACTACGCTCTAAAACAACCGAAACAAAATGCACCTTTTTTAATTCCTGTCTTTTTACGTTTACGGAGATGGCAGGAAGTGATTACCACCACAGAAGGATTAGATTTACCGACTTTAATTGAGCGACATCTTAAACAAGATATTTCTCAAGAATTAGATTTACCTCAGAACTGGGCTAAAAGTCATTTAACCCGTCAGCGAATGTTAGTGATGTTTGATGGTTTTGATGAAGTTAAACCCGAATATGCCGAAAAAGTCAGTCAATGGATTGGCAAACAGTGGCATGATTTTCGCCAAAACTATTTTATTTTAACCTCTCGTCCCAAAGGCTATCAAGCGTTTATAGCGGTAAGCGCTTGAGTGAGATACAAACCAAGCTTTGCCTAGCATGGTTTATAGCTCGTGACACTGTACCTCATACGACTGCACACCGCTATAGCTCTGAGCATAAACATCGGCAAAAGGTGTTTATTAATGAATTTACCGATAAAAATATTCGGGATTTTGTGTATAAATGGTATTTCTGGCAAGAGCAGGAAACCAGAGTTAGCAGAAGTTTAAAAGCTAAACAAGAAGCTGCCGATAATAAAGCAAAGGATTTAATTAATCAGTTATTTGCTCTCGATGATTCCGGGGAAAGTTCTACTCTATTAGCCTTGGCGAGAAATCCCTTAAATCTGAATATGATAGTACAGTTACATCGGGCAAACTTTGGCTCGGGACAAAAATTACCTCAGCAACGAGTGGATTTATTTCGCCGAATTTTTGATCTGCAATTGATCACTCGCCCTCAAGCTAGGGGCATTGATATGATTTTAGATAATAATGAGGAAAATCATCGTCAACGGGTATTACAACAGTTAGCCCTGAAAATGGGAAATACAACCACGATTGAATATTCGGAATTACTGAGTTCTATACAAAATTTTATTCAGGAATTGGGTTATCCTGAAAGCACTTCGGCTAAGGATTTTGTAGAGCGGTTAATTCATGTGAGTGAGTTAATTTTGAAAAAAGATGAATACTATGAGTTTGCCCATAATTTTTTTCAATCCTATTTAATCGCTTTGGAAGTTAAACGGTTAAAGCAAGAAAATTTACTCAAGGAAAATTGGGAGCAAAATCTCTGGTACGAGGCTTGCATTATGTATGCTACTTTATTGATTAATCCGACTGATTTTATTGTCTATTTTTATAATCAATCTAATCCTAAAGCTCAGGGATTAGCGGAGCGATGTTATCGAGAATTACCTGTTAAAAAACGTCGAGGTTTGGAATTTTTAGAACAAAAACGACAGACTTCTCTCTTTACACAACTAGAAACCTATCTGAAAAATGGCCAATGGCGCAAAGCCGATGAGGAAACGGCGCGGTTAATGTTGTTAATTGCTAAAAGGGAAGATGAAGGCTGGCTAGATGAAGAAAGCATTAACAACTTTCCCTGTGAAGAGTTACGCACCATTGACAAGCTCTGGGTAGATAATAGCGGCGGCAAATTTGGCTTTTCTGTGCAGAAAAAAGTCTGGCTGGATTGCGGTGGTGTCCCAGGGGAATACGATTATGATGTGTATAAAAAATTCGCTGACGAGGTGGGTTGGCGCAGGGGCGGAGACTTGTTGAGCTATGATCAGCTAACTTTTTTATTAGATGGTAGTAAGCACGCACACCTACCCTTGAAGAAGGATGAAGAGGGGTTTGTGAGGTGGTATATCACTTTTCTCGCGCAGAGACTTGTAACCTGTAATATATCACAGATTTAGACATCTTAAACCAGTAAAAAGCCCCCCTTGATAAGGGGGGTTGGGGGGATCAAACCTATGCAATTAACCAATCATCTTAAATCAGTAAAAAGCCCCCCTTATCAAGGGGGGTTGGGGGGATCAAATTCAACCAGTAAAAAGCCCCCCTTATCAAGGGGGGTTGGGGGGATCAAACCTCAAAACTGCCCCCCAAAATTCCCCTGCTAACAGCAAAACTTATCAACAATAACACCTGATTTTTTAATAAAAAAACGCAATCGCTTTAAGTTTCATCCCCCCGCCTACGACTCCTTGATAAGGGATATTATAGCGGTTCTCACCCCTGGGTGGCACAGTTAAACCTTTGCTGATTAAGCTTTTGGCTCTTCGGTTTGTGTTATGCAATGGACGGGGGTTATAAGGGATGGAACCCTTATATAGAAAGGCATTTAGCGATTTTTGTCAATTGTTTTTTATCTAGAGCGAACTAATCAATTAAGTCTTTTGCCAGATAAGGA
>NZ_JASJFB010000494.1:0-1691 GCF_030065455.1 Microcystis sp. M53602_WE12
CCAACAATTCCTATTTTTTCATAATTAGGGTCTCAAGCTCCCCCTAACGGCCACCGAGAAAACCTTCACCAGATAAGTATTTTTACTCAAGTCTCTGGAGGGGGACAGCTTATGTGACAGTTGAGGGTGCGGAATGTGGGTAAAAATGTCCGTCACATCGCCGGGACAGGGTTGGGTTTGGTGGTAGTGCAGAAATGCGTGGAACTACACGGTAGCTCGATCGAAATCGCTAGTATCCCCTGGAATGGAACCACTGTCACGATTTTATTGCCGAAAGTGGCCTGAAAAAAATCGGAGCGAGAATGATTCTCAATCAGGGGAAAACTTCCGGGGAAGAAATTAGGAAACACCACCCAGACGGGCGTATTCTAAAATTGACTGGCTAAGAGCATCGCGATCATCGCGGCTGAGATAATAATTCCGGCCGCCGATATCATTGAGAAATCGCAGTAGGGCAAGACAAGCGGACTCTAGATCCGCCCGGTGTCGGGCAGCCGCTAAAGCTTGTTCAGAGGTGGCATAAACTAGGCAATCGCTAATTCCTTCCCTGCCATCCACTCGCCAACATTGAAAAGAATAACCCTGCATTTCTAGGATCAATTCAATCTGCCAGCCGTGATAGTCAAATCGCGTATAAATCATTTCAAGCAGCCCCTTTTAGGAGAGGAGAGTCACAGGTTTGACCGATCTGATTGTCTAGAAGCCCTGCACCTGTCTAACTTTCTAATTTAACGGGTGATTATGGAAACCCTCTGCAAACTTCGTGCAGATTTCGTGCAGAAATGATTTTGTCTACTGTCCCAAGGCAGATATTACTTTAAACGATAACCGAGACCGTGAACGGTTTCAATAAAGTCTTCCGGCGCACCGAGGGATTTTAGCTTGTGACGAAGACCGCGAATATGGGAAGTAACGGTTTCCTCGGCCGGAGAATCGTCCAAAGACCAAACTCGCTCAATAATACCCGATCGACTTAAGACCCGGCGCCCATGGGTAACAAGTAATTCTAAGAGAGCGAATTCCTTGGGGGTGAGGGAAAGAAGTTGACCGTTATAACTGGCCTCGTGGGTACTGGGATTTAACTGCAACCCCCCCCAAGATAATAAAACACTGCTGGTACTGCTGCCACGTCGGATCAAGGCCCGAATCCGCGCCATTAATTCGCCCAAATCGAAGGGTTTAGTGACATAATCATCGGCCCCTGCGTCTAATCCGTCAATTTTATCGATTACCGTATCCCTTGCGGTTAATAATAGGACGGGAACGGTGGCATTAGCAGAGACGGGATGATGGGATTCCGCTCGTCGCAGACGTTGACAGAGTAAAGTTCCGCTTAATTTGGGCAGGGTGACATCAAGAACTAAAAGGTCATATTTGCCTAATTCTAGCCAATTCCAGCCTTCTTCTCCGTCTCTAGCCACATCGACAACGTATTGTCGCTCGCTCAATGCCTCTCGCAAAATCTCGGCTAGTTGCATATCATCTTCTACTACTAAAATTCGCATGGTCTAGAGTTGACACTCCCGCCGTTAAGCTGACGCTGTGACGGGGGATTCTTGATTCACAGAAACCCGCTTTTGGGTACAAGTACCAACGAGTCTTACAGTTTCTCCCCAAGCTTGAAATTCCGACTGTCCATCGGTATTTGTTGACAGTATTCTCATACCTTCTTCCCTTAAATTCTTGGCTGC
>NZ_JASJFB010000455.1:0-6726 GCF_030065455.1 Microcystis sp. M53602_WE12
ATTGTCACAACACAAATTTCACAAAAAAGGGATGACCGCTCTTTTTAACTTGATTAAGTTGACCCCAATTTACCCCATCATTAGAGGTGTAAAAATTAGCACCAGAACAGCTATTTGAGGATAAACCTGTAGGACAAGCATTGCTAAACAGGAAAAACTTTGATCGCTTTTTCGTAGTAAGCCTGACGATCAGCTAGTCCGTTAAGACCACCATTGACTCGTCGGGTGATTTCTTCCACCGTTGCACCGCGATCACAAAGAGCATTCATGTTATTGTTATGCCACCAAAAACCGCCACTGGTAAAAGGATAGGTGGTACTAACATAGTCAACTCCATCCATCACTTTCGGATCATGAATATAATTCGCAAAAGCTTGATAGTTACTGCGTCCCGTTAGTTGAATAACGCCCGCTCCCTTATATTTGGGACCATCTCCCGGCTCAATATTGCCCAGGTCTTTCCGTCCGTTATACTCCTCACCGCTACCCAGTTCTTTCATCCATTTCAAGCCTCCACTTTCATGGGCAGTTTGGCTTAAGAAATGACACATTCGGGGGTGAGTGTTAATGTCAAAGCGATTTAAGCAAGAATTGAGGTCTGCTAATTGTCCATCGCTAATGACATTACCATAGATAAATTCGGCTTGAGTTTTGGAGATCAAATTATTACCCCCTGGTAATTCTTTAAGTTCTAGTAAAAATTTCGCCGAAGATGATCCCAAGGTATCCAATTCGCCTTCTTTGATTTTTTGTTTGAATTCTTCAAAGGCTTGTTTTGTTTGGGATCCATAAATACCATCAACCCCATTAGCAGGAAGTAATCCGAAAACTTGTAAACGGGTCTGAACTTCTCGGCAAAGTTCCGAGTCTCCTGCTAAGGAATCAATGGGTTTAACAAGGTTTTGTTGAATGATGTCTTCTAATTTCATGGTGTTTATTTCCTGGTATTGAGTCCTGGCTCTGTCGTTTCATAGTAATTAGCAAAGTCTTGATCGCCAGGGGTTGCACCGGCAGAAAATTGCGTATAAACCTTGACTTGTTTGCCTTTTGGATTCCAGCTTGTCTGATTCTCATAATTAGATAGAGGATTGTCGGGAGGAGCAACTTTATGAGATGCTTAAGTTCTGCAGCTAAAAGTTATTCCTATGTCAGCCCCCCCCCATCCTCAACTATTTGAGCAACTAAGTCAATGAATTAAGCCCAGAAACGTTGAATCTCGTCATAAAAATTTACATTCAAGAGTATACTAAATCTAGACTTTAGACGGTCATAATCTGAGATTTATTAAACTTATGAAATCGGAGAGTGAGATCGGTCAAAATCATCCCCAATCTGGTAATTATGCCACCCTAGATAGCCATCTCTGGGCCGATGTCACTTATCCCCTCGGGGCGCATTATCGGGGCGATAGTGTCACCTTTGCCGTCTATTCTAAAAATGCCAGTCAGATTCTTCTGGAAATCTACGAGCGCCCGACGGGAGAAAACGCTAAGTATGATTACCGGTTGACAAAAAACCCCAATGATGATATATGGCGGGCAAAAATCGCCGGTATTGGCCACGGCAGTTACTACGCTTTTCGCTGTTGGGGTCCCAATTGGCAATTTGATCAAAAATGGCAAAGAGGCCACAGTAACGCCGGTTTTCGGGCAGATGTGGACGATTTTGGCCATCGTTTTAACCCCAATAAAGTCCTCTTCGATCCCTACGCGCGAGAACTTTCCCACGACTTTGAAACCCTGGCCATGATCGCAGCCGGAGAAAATGCGGGAATCTATGCCACGGGAGAAGGGGACTACAAAGGAGTGATCCGGCGGCAATACGATACGGGTAAATGGTCGCCCAAAGGCATTGTGATCGCACCGGATGGAACTTCCACCGGGATTCGTCCCCGTCTGGGGGCCGAAAAAGCGATCATTTACGAAGCCCATGTGCGCGGTTTAAGCAATCACCCCTCCGCTAGTCGTTTAGAAGATATTCTCAAGGGAATTACAGGTTTTGAGGAAGTGGCCAACGTTCCCGACCAGTACAGAGGAACTTATGCAGGGGCCGGCTATATGGCCAAATACCTAAAAGCGCTGGGATTTACCACGATCGAACTCTTACCGGTCCAGGAAACCGCTAACGATAATAACCCCGACGATCGCCCCGGCGGTAACTATTGGGGTTACATGACCTTTGGTTATTTCGCCCCCGATCGCCGTTATGCTTATGATCGCTCCCCCGGGGGACCGACCAGAGAATTTAAGGCCATGGTCAAAGCTTTCCACGACCAAGGTATGGAAGTTTATCTCGATGTGGTCTATAATCACACCGGAGAAGGGGGCAATTGGGGCAGCAACGATGTCACCGGATTTGTTAGTTTTGGTGGTTTTGATGTGGTGGAATATTATCAACTCAGCGACGAACATTATCTAGTTGATGGGGCCACTGGCTGCGGAAATCAATTAAACTTTTCCCATATTGTCACCTGTAATCTGGTTCTTGATTCCCTCACCTATTGGTTAGAAACCATGGGAGTTGATGGTTTTCGTTTTGATCTGGCCCCTGTCCTCGGTCGAACTCCTTCTAGTCATGAACGAGAAGATTGGCACAAGCAAAAACAATTCTTTCCTAAACATCCTTTGTTAGAAAATATCGAGCAATTAGGCAAGAAATACGATGCCGAAATGATCGCCGAAGCTTGGGATATCTGGGGTTACGAGGTGGGGAATTTTCCATCGGGTTGGGGCGAGTGGAATGGTCGTTATCGCGATGCAATTCGGCGTTTTTTAAAGGGAGATGGTAATACTTTTAAATTCATCGAACAGGTGAACGGAGATTATCACAATTTTAACGACCAAGGCGGACCACAAAAATCGATCAGTTTTATTGTTGCCCACGATGGTTTTACCCTGATGGATTTGGTCAGTTATAACCATAAAAATAACCTCACTCCCTGGCCCTTTGGTCCTTCCGATGGCGGCAATAATAATAACGATTCTTGGGATTCTGGCGGTAATCAGGCCTTACGTCGCCAAAGATTACGCAACTTTTGGACGATTCAATTTTTATCTCGCGGTGTTCCCATGACTGTCTGGGGCGATGAATTTGGCCGCAGCCAAAATGGTAATAAGAATCCCTACAATATTGATAGTGTGGCCACTTGGAATAATTATGATATGATCGCCACCCGTTCACCCCATCTACTGCCCACCGGTTATCGGGAAGCTTATCACAATAATTTTGGCACGGGAACTAATCAAGAAGAACGCAATCCTTTATTTATTTTTGCCGCTTATATTGCTCACTTAAGACAGAATCATATAGCCCTTAAACAGCACCGCTATGGCGATATGGTTCTCGATGCGGGTAATGATGTCACCTATTTATTTAAAAAAACCGATGGGGTTAGCGATTTAACTGCCCATGATCGCTCTATTTGGTTTTTAATTGATGGTAGTGCCGTCGGCGATCACGATTTTTTGGTGTTAATTAATATGTATCATCTGCCGGTGGATTTTCGCCTTCCCTCCCCAGGCAATAATTATCGTTGGGTAAGACTTATTGACACGGCAGCTTGGGCAGAAACCAATTATAATTGTTGGTCTGTGGAGCAAGGAGCAGTAATTGCCGATCGCTATAAAGTCAATGGTTTTTCGATCGTGGTTCTCGAGGAGATTAACTGAATTTTTGGCAATAGGGAAATATAAACCCCAGCTGCATCTTATGTTTTACAACCCGCACTTAGCCCAAAATTGCCGTTAAATGTCTAAAACTAAAAGTAGTGTTATTATCCTAACCGTAATTTGTATTATCGCCACGGCGATGGGAGTTTATCTAATCGGTGGTATCGACTCCCAACAATTACAGATCTGGTTAAAACAAATGGGAATTATGGCCCCCATTTTGTATATTATTCTCTATACGATCGGGACAATTTTAATCCTGCCTTCTACCCCCTTAAACCTCAGTGGTGGGGCGATCTTTGGAGTAGTTATGGGAACAGTTTGGACAACGATCGCCGCTTTGGTGGCCGCTATAGTTGCCTTTGCTTTTACCCGTACTATCGGCCGGGAATATACCGCCAAAAAATTTCAGGGAAAATGGCAAGCGATCGATGCAGAAATGCAGCAAGGCGGCCTATTTTATATGTTTGCTATCCGTCTATTACCGATTATTCCCTACGGTATCGTTAACTTTGTTGCGGGATTAACTTCTATCCGTTTTCGCGATTATTTCATCGGTACTTTATTAGGCACTGTCCCCGGAATTTTACCCTTTGTCATGATGGGTGCTGGTTTAAAATCTTTAGGAAAAGGCGATATATTGCCCCTAATGGTGGCTTTTACCCTCATTGCTCTGTTAGTAGCTGTGGGAACTTGGTATCGTCGTCGTCGGCAATTTCCCTTTCAGTGATCAGTGATCAGTTATCAGTTATCAGATTGGAGTTTTAAGTAGATAGTGTTAAGTGAAAACTTTGGCACTTTATTTTCACTGATCACCGGTTACTGGTTACTGTTCACCGATCACTGATCACTGATTCAAGCCTGACAACGATAAAATTAAGTTAGATTAGGAATATCCCGACTGAATCCCCATTGCTAAGGAGATAGCGTATCGATGCCTGCCGCAGATTATAAAGATTATTATGCCGTTCTGGGAGTAGGTAAAACTGCCAGCGCCGAAGAAATTAAAAAAGCTTTTCGCAAATTAGCCGTCAAATATCACCCCGATCGCAATCCTAACGATAAAAGCGCCGAAGAACGTTTTAAAGAAATTAGTGAAGCTTACGAAGTCCTCTCCGATAGCGAAAAACGCCAAAAATACGATCAATTTGGACAATATTGGCAACAGTCCGGGCGATCAAATTGGCCTGGTGGTAATCCGGGGGTTGACTTTGGTTCGGACGGTTTTGACTTTAGCCAGTACAGCACCTTTGATGATTTTATCAATGAACTGCTCGGTCGCATGGGGCGCTCCGGCGGTACTCGCCCCCGTTCCCATTCCTACGGGACTCCGGGGGGAGGATTTGGCGATTTTAGCAATTTTAACGACTTTGCCGGTGCTCGTACTGCACCGCAATCCGTCACTTCTGGTATCTCCACCGCTAAACTGCGTCTGAGTTTTGGGGAAGCTTTACGAGGAGTACAAAAACGGGTTAATTTAGCCGGAGAAATGATCGATATCAAAATCCCCCCAGGAACCAAAACCGGTAATCGTCTCCGGGTACGGGGTAAAGGACTAATCGATCCCTTGAGCAAACAACGGGGAGATCTATTTCTCGATGTGGAATTAGAACCCCATCCTTTCTTTACTTTTGAAGGCGATAATTTAACCTGTGAAGTCCCGATTACTCCCGATGAGGCGGTTTTAGGCACAGCAATTGAAGTTCCTACCCCCGATGGCCTGGTGACGGTAAAAATTCCCGCCGGTATTCGTTCCGGTCAATCCCTGCGCTTACGCGGCAAAGGTTGGATCGACAATAAAGGACAACGCGGCGATCAATTAGTCAAAATTGTCATCGATACTCCCAAAGAATTAACCGCGATCGAACGGGAATTATACGAGAAAATTAAATCTCAGCGTACCACCGATCCCCGTCGTCATCTCAGACAGGTGCAAATTTAGTCCCTAGATCTTAATAGTGAGGTACGAAGCAAAAGGTAGGGTGCGTTAGACGGCAAAAATTGCTGCTTTGAATTGAAGGTAACAATCCGTCGTAACGCACCACCTATCATCAACTAAGTAGTAAAACGTAGGGTGCGTTAGACGGCAAAAATTGCTGCTTTGAATTGAAGGTAACAATCCGTCGTAACGCACCACCTATCATCAACTAAGTAGCCGGTTACTATCCTTAGATTAGCTGAATCTCCCCCAATCCCTTTACTGTTGCCTCTTGCCTTGAGAAGCTGATCACTGTTTACTGTCTCTGGAGTTTATCCTTGGCTAGAATTTAACCTTACTAGCCAACCAATTAGTGATTAATTTGGGGCTATTTTTCTTCACCCAATAGAGAGCATAAATTCTGAAGATAGGCTTAGAAAAACGAGCGATCGCTTTCATAATAAAATTTAAGTGACGACTATGAAACTTTTTATTAATTAAATTTAACGAACCCACATCGTAAAGACAGTCGATGATAATTCTAAAAGTCGTTTCCTCTCTTTGGAATAAACTATCTATTAACAATAGCACTTCCTGAATCCGTTGCTGTTTAAGCTGTTCCTCTTCGGAAACAGCCGAGAGAATCTGCTGCTGCTTAGATAATTTACTATCCGATGGGGTTAACATGATATGGTAAGGAAAAAATTAACTTGTTTTGATTTTATCCCTATTTGCCGATTTTGCAAGACCAACCCCCCCATCTATCCCCGTTTTTACAATAACACGGATATTTCCTCTCCCATGCCGTCTTGACTGTGATTGCTGTGATTGTGTCATGGACTGTGATTGATTAAGAAAAATAGGGCAGAATAAAATTATGAAAGCTAAAATGAGGGCTGAATCATGAATGATCCCTTAACCACAAGTTTACTTTAGCAGTACAGGAATTTACCACTGAAGCAATCTCTAAAATCCCTATATTGTGGCAAAAAATCAAAACCCAATAATATAATAAACTAGAACTCTTGCAAATTAATTATATGTTATAATCATGGGTTAACTAATTTTCCCCAAAAAATTAGTTAACCAGTACATTTGTCCTGAATGAAAACTTGAAGTTTAACTTTTAACTCAAAACTC
>NZ_JASJFB010000862.1:0-5334 GCF_030065455.1 Microcystis sp. M53602_WE12
ATGGCCAAGGCGGCGGGCTTCTTCTTGGGCGAGCATGATTACTTTAATGGCTTTTTCCGTAAATCTTTCAAACATAGCCTATCCATCACCTACACAAGCGACCCTAGATATGCTGATTTTAGCACGGCTTTTTAGTTTAGCCCTCTTTCAGTGATCAGTTATTGGGGAGCGGCCTGGAAACCTGCCGATAAGTGGTTCACCCTTGCATAATCCCCTAGGCTCGTGGTCATCCCCATCTCTCGATCGCTTGACTATCGATCGCCCATTTTCAGGTCAAAACTCGAAGTATAAGCAGATTAAATATTACTACCTATTGACAAATGAGTATATATGTTGTATGTCGGTGTAACATACAGAAAGTTGACCCATATCGTTACTCTGGAGACTGTTATGCAGAAAGTTTTCGTATATAGCGGTGTGCAGTCGTATGAGGTACAGTGTCACGAGCTATAAACCATGCTAGGCAAAGCTTGGTTTGTATCTCACTCAAGCGCTTACCGCTATAATATGTAGTTAGGCACAATAAAATAAGCTATTTAAATATGTTCGTTAAATAAGTACATGAATATTAATATATCCATCATCGACCAACGCTTAGTATCAGTTAGCAAAGACATTCGTCAAAAAGCTTCTGAAGAACTACGAATCACAGATGAAGGCCGGCTTAAGTCTTTGGCTTTTGTATATCTGTGCGTTAAAACCATTTTAGATTTAGATGGAGATGATGTTTTTGATTGCTTAACAGAAGGAGGTGGTGACTTTGGAGTAGATGCTATACATATCTCAGAAGAATATGACGGTGAATTTACAGTTAGTTTATTTCAGGCAAAATATAAGAACAACCTAGAAGGAAACTCTAACTTTCCTGAAGAAGGTATAAAAAGTTTAATAAACGCAATTAATTACTTATTTAATCCAGCAGCCAAACTAGAACATATTAATCAACGACTGCTTGTGAAAGTGGAAGAAGCTCGTAGCCTAATCCGGGATGGCTATATTCCCCAAGTTCGGACAATAGCTTGCAACAATGGGCTGAAATGGAATTTATCTGCTCAAGAGGCTATTGATCGTGCTGAGTTTGGAGATCAGGTGACATGGGAATATGTTAATCACGAGCGTTTAGTCAAAATTCTTCAAGCTTCTAAACCCGTAAAAGATACTTTGCAGCTAAGTGGCAAAGCTATTGTGGAAGATATGGAGTTTAGCCGAGTACTGTTGGGTAGAATTTCGGTGACAGAAATTGCCACACTTATAGAGCGACATGGAGAACGTTTATTAGAGCGCAATATTCGTCGCTACTTGGGTTTACAAGGAAATCGCGTAAATGAGGGTATCCGTCATACTTTAACTAGCGATGAAAAAAACAATTTTTACTTTTATAATAACGGGGTCACGTTGATTTGTGATAGTTTCTCATACAACGCATTGCAAGATGGCGATTACAAAGTGCGTGTTGAGAATTTACAAATCATTAACGGTGGTCAAACGTGTATGACCATATTTAAAACCTTGCGAGAACCAGATTTAATTCATCAAAATGCCCAAGCTTTTGTTCTTTTAAGACTCTATCAATTGCCTCGTGAAAATGAAGGTTTAGTTCAAAGAATTACCTACGCAACCAATAGCCAAAATCCAGTAGATCTCAAAGATTTACGTGCTAATGATGAGCGCCAGAAAATATTGGAAAAGGATATTGAGCAATTAGGATTTAACTACAGGACTAAACGTTCCAATACTCCTACTCGCTCTGCTGATATTACTTCAGGAGTAGCTGCTGAGGCAGTATTATCCGTTTGGCGAAGAAAACCTCATCAAGCAAAGTTTTTCTCTCGTGAACATTTTGGGAAACTGTATGATACAATCTTTACTGACCAATTAAATGGAGCGCAAATCGTAATAGCTGTTCAGCTTTACAGAATTGCAGAAAACCGCCGCAAAAGACCTGAGTCTACTGACCCAGATTTTGTCCGCTATGCTTCCTGCTTTATTGCAATGCAGATGGGACAAAAACTTTTGGCTGATATGAAAGTTCAGATGAAAGATATTAGTCATCAAAATTTTCAATCAGCCCAAATGCTTATTGATCAAAATGGGGAGAGTTACTTTAATGCTTCATTACAGGATATTAAACAGGCACTTCAGGATCTTTATGGAGAACAAGAGATTTCCTTGCAGCAGCTATCTGCAACATTTCGACGTGGTGATTTAATAAGTAGACTTCAATGAATCAAATCGGTTCAATAATTCGACTTCTTTTCTTGCAAACTCGCTTAACCTAACTTGACCGTTAGCTGAAATATTGGTGAATTTTCAAAGTTGCCTGTTGCTGTGTGACTTCACAGATTAATATAGTGCGATGCCAAAGGCACTGCGTAGCAGAGCGCAATCTTGTAGGGTGCGTTCCCTAAAACAACTTCTACCGCTTCAGCGATCGATTTTGGGGAACGCACCATGAACATTGATTGAAACTGTGAGTCTAAGTGCGATGCAGCCTTTGTGGTCCCAGTTGGGGAATGTTAGCGAAGATTGCCAATGTTGAGGTTAAAATAGAGGGGCAAAAGTGGCAACGGGGTCAGGACAATGACAGTTAATCAACTCCGCTACAGCAAAGAAGAATTCGCCCGACGTGGTAATGAGATTTATCAATCTCAGGTGCGCCCCCAAGTCGAGGAAGGCAATCATGGGAAGATTGTAGCCATAGATATTGAAACAGGTGCTTTTGAGCTTGCCAATGACACAATAACTGCTTCTAATCGATTGCTTGAACGAAACCCTGATGCTCAAATCTGGCGTGTCCGAATTGGACATAAAGGCGTTCACCGCTTTGGCGTAGGTCGTCTGCTTTAACTTTATGATGAACGGAATTGTTGATCAAAACTGCGAGGCAAGGCTTAGGTTAGTCGTAAGCAATGAGAGTAAACAGAGGCAAGTAATTGATGCTGTTATTGATACAGGGTTCACAGGCTTTTTGACCTTACCTCTGACAGTAATCAACAGCCTCAACTTACGGTTGTATAGCCGTGAAGAGGGAACATTAGGGGATGGAAGTACCTGTATCTTTGACGTTTACAGTGGTCTTGTTATTTGGGACGGTGAATATCGGTATATTGATGTTAACGCAGCTGAAACAGACCCTTTAGTTGGTATGAGTTTACTCTACGGCTATCGGATGCAACTTGATGCGATCGAGGGTGGAATAGTCGTAATTCAGTCATTGAACAGTTTAAGCTAATCGGGTGTGGAACGGTCTAACAACGTTAGTGCGATGCCGAAGGCACTGCGTAGCAGGGCGCATCGCTTCGTAGCGACAGTTTTGCACAGATTGGGATAAAATACAGATCTAACTAGCGCATTTCAAATGAGCGAAACTGTTTACGTTGAAACTAGCGTGGTTGGTTACTTAACAGCCAGACTCAGCAATAACTTAATCCTCATGGCAAACTTGGGGATTACCCAAGAGTGGTGGGACACACGCCGAGAGCAATTTACGCTTTATATCTCCCCCCCCCTAAAGCCTCTGATGATGCGCTTCATATTGCAGTTGCTACATTTTACGGAATTGACTATCTTTTAACTTGGAACTGTAAGCATATTGCCAATGCTCAAATACAAAAGAAACTAGCACAAATAAGTATAGAAGCAGGATATGATCTGCCAACGATTTGTACACCTAATGAACTAATGGGAGATTAATTATGTGGAAAGATGAAGTTCTAGAAGAAATTTACAGAATACGTGAAGAACACGCGAAGTCCTTTAACTATGATTTGCAAGCAATTTGCAATGATCTTCGTAAAAAACAATCCACTAGCAGCAGACAAATTATTTCGACTCCACTCAAACCTCGCAGTCAACCGCATAACAAATCGTTGCATCCGACCGCCTAGAGATGATCTGATAGAAGTTGAAGATTCTCTGTGGCGGCTGAACTCAGCCGTTAGAGCGATCGCAATCTTGTAGGGTGCGTTCCCTAAGGCAACTTCTACCGCTCCAGCGATCGATTTTTGGGAACGCACCATGCACATTGATTGAAACTGTGAGTCTAAGCCGCGTAGGTTGGGTTGATCGAAACAAGACTGGGGCGAAAATAGCTCAATTCGCTTGAAAAAGCGAAACCCAACCACCCCAAAGGTTACTCTTTGTTGGGTTTCCTTGGGTCAACCCAACCACAATAATTGCTGCTCTATTGATCGCCCATTTTCAGACCAAAACTCGAAATATAAGCAGATTAAATATTACTACCTATTGACAAATGAGTATATATGTTGTGGCCCTATATTTTTGTTAATGGTGAGGTGCAAGGTCTCTGGTTTTGGGAAACTCTAGAACTGCGGAAGGGGCTGTAAGCGAACGGTAATCAGTTATCATTAAGAAAACGCCGGATCGTTAACCTAACAGAATTAACCCCACAATCCCACCCGAAAAGCTTGAAAAACAGGGAACCGGTTATGCCAACCACCTACAATTGCGATTTAATTCTCTGGGCCCGGGATACGGCTCAACTTTTGCGGGAACAACGCTGGGATGCCATTGACTGGGAGCATTTAATCGAGGAAATCGAGGATTTGGGGAAAAGTGAACGCAGTGCGATTGGTTCTCAAATGGAGCGAATTTTGCTTCATCTGCTCAAGTGGCAATATCAACCCCAACGGCACTCCGATAGTTGGCTGGATTCCATCAATGATGGGCGATCGCAAATTCGTCGCAAATTAGAGGATAGTCCCAGTCTACGCGGTTATCCCGCGCAAATTTTGGATAAGGAATACACCAGAGCGCGTCGAGAGGCCGCCAAACAAACAGGTTTAGTCCTCAGCATTTTTCCCGAGTTTTGTCCCTATACTATCGCGCAGGTGATCGAAGATTGGTGGCCCCAGTGATAGCCTTGATTAAAGGTTAAATAATCCTAAATCTGGTTATTAAAGACTGATTATTTATTCTCCCTTTTTGCATGAGTGCATGAGCAGAAAACGGGTTTCTCCGAGAAACCCGTTTTCTGTGCGTTACTCAACGGATTTAGTATTATGTGACAGTTGAGGGTGCGGAATGTGGGATTGAGCGCCCATTTTCAGACCAAAACTCGAAGTATAAGCAGATTAAATATTACTACCTATTGACAAATTAAGTATTTTATGTTACAGAACGGGGTGATATACAGAAAGTTGACCGGGAGCATCCCAGTTTTGCAATGAGTAAAAATACTCAGGCAATATCGCCGTTGAGATAAGCACAACGTAGCTTCAAATACTGATGAACATTCTCTGCTTGCCAATGTGCTCCCACAATTTTCATTCTTGCACCTAGTTGCTTAATCTTTGACTCTACACTTCCAGAACC
>NZ_JASJFB010000881.1:0-4006 GCF_030065455.1 Microcystis sp. M53602_WE12
AACTAATCTTACACAGCCCAAAGTGCGCCGCAATAGCGACTCTTGTTCGGGTGTGGGGTAAAATCGAAACGAATAGGCTTTTTCCATACCTCACGTTTTAGCATATATTTCGTAAATGTGCTAATATTTAACAGTAAAGCCGTCGTAGAACGACGGGGTTTCAGACCCAAAATTTCCGATGATTAAAGCTATTTCTGACCTCCAGGGATTCCGAGGTCTCATTCTGCCGATCATCGTCGGTGCGCTCAGTGCTACTATTGGTGCGGTGATTACCGTAGCGGCAAAAATTTTGTTGATCGGCAATAGTCCCTGATCGAGATAAGATTAATTCTCGTGGTGATAGGGAGGACATTTGTGAATAAACTAAGCATTCTGGTTCTGCACGGGCCGAATTTAAACCTATTGGGAAAAAGAGAGCCGAATCTCTACGGTAACGTCAATTTAGAGACGATTAACCAGTTTTTAAGCGAAGAAGCTACCCGTTTAGGGGTGAATTTAACCGCGCATCAGTCCAATCAGGAAGGGCAATTAGTGGACTGGATTCAGCAAGCATGGGGTCAGCAGGACGGTATTTTGATTAATGCGGGAGCTTATACTCACACCAGTATCGCCATCCGCGACGCACTATTAAGCACAAAAATGGCCTGTGTGGAAGTACACTTAAGCAATATTTACAAACGCGAGTCTTTTCGTCATCATTCCTACATTGCCGATATAGCCATCGGACAGATTAGCGGTTTTGGGGCCGAAAGTTATCGCCTAGGATTATGGGCATTAGTCGATTATTTGCAAAAGAATAGAGAAGGCTAATTAGGGCTTGCTCAATAAATCTAAAAACCTTGTTGGGTAAGACTTTTAGACTTTTTGGAAACCAAAAAGTACCGTATCCCGGAGTGATCGGGTGGAAAATTCAGGGACTTTTTCCCTGAAAATTAGGTAATTGACCCCCTCAAAATCTCTAAAACCCTACACCCTACACCCTACACCCTACACCCTACACCCTACACCCTGCCCCCACCGAAAAACTTTTTGCCGCAAACCCTAATTAGGCAAGGGATTCTCCCACTTCTAAGAGGGGACAAAAGGGAAAATAGGGGGAAACCGTCCAACGATAGAATTTTTTGCTGCTGGTGGACTGAAGATTAAAACGCAGGGAAACAAAGGGGAAAAAGGGAGATACGGAACAATTCCAACTGAAAGCCGGCTTAGAAGTGCTATTATCGCCCTGCAAAGACCAAGCCTGGTATTGAAAAACCTCCCGGACGAGGGATTTTCCTTCATCGCTAACTTGGGCGCAGCTGCGACTAATGCCCGAAACCAAACAGAGACTATTACTAACACAATTATCATTAGAAGCCACGATCAGGAGATTTTCCCCGGTGGTGGTTAGTTCAAAAGCGATAAAATCTCCAGCTTGCCAACGACTAAGGACTTGTCCCTGGGCATTCTGGTAGATAGCGCTGCAGTTTTCGGGATCGAGAAGACGATAACTATCGGGGTCTAAGTAACCGCAAACCCTTCCCATCAGACGAGTTCCATCCTGAAACCCATACACCCAATCAAAGGTATCGATGTTAGCAGCCCCTTGATTGCTTTTGTTGACCAATAGTAATCGATCGCTGACCACGGTTATTAATTCTCTATAAAACTAAGCTCCTTTTAATAACAAAGGTATCACTAAATACAAATTCCCCAAGGAAAAGATTTATTAATCTTAACTTGTCGGCCCCAGGGGAGAGTGAACTGGTCAACTTAAATCAAGGCCAAAACCTGCTATCTTATGGGGAGACAAAAATTATCTAGATCTTGTTTTAGCGAGTGGTAGTAAGGGCATGGCGTACAAGCGGGTATTATTAAAACTGAGTGGGGAGGCCCTGATGGGCAATCTCGGCTATGGGATCGACCCGATGGTGGTTTCCGCTATCGCTCAGGAAATCTCCGAAGTGGTTGACCAAGGCATCCAATTGGCGATCGTGGTTGGTGGGGGCAATATTTTTCGCGGGGTGAAAGCCGCCTCGGCCGGCATGGATCGGGCCACGGCCGATTATATTGGTATGATAGCAACAGTCATGAACGCTATGACCTTGCAGGATGCCCTAGAACGAGCGCAAGTACCGACTAGGGTATTAACAGCGATTGCGATGCAGGAATTAGCCGAACCCTACATCCGCCGGCGGGCAATCCGTCATCTGGAAAAAGGTCGGGTAGTGGTTTTTGGTGCGGGATCGGGTAATCCTTTCTTTACCACCGATACCACGGCGGCCCTGCGCGCTGCCGAAATCGATGCGGAAGTGGTGTTTAAAGCGACGAAAGTGGATGGGGTTTATGATTCCGATCCCTCTCACAATCCTAACGCGCGACGCTTTCAAAGTCTCACCTACGGTCATGTGCTGACCCATGATCTGCGGGTGATGGACGGAACGGCGATCGCTCTGTGCAAGGAAAATAATATCCCGATAGTCGTTTTCGATCTGTCGGTAGCAGGTAATATTGTTCGCGCTGTCAAAGGTGAACCCGTTGGAACATTGGTAGGAGGATTCTGTGAAGTTAGCTGAAGTTCAAGACCATATGCAGAAAACCGTCGAATCAACCCAGAGAGCTTTTAATACGATTCGTACCGGCCGCGCAAATGCTTCTCTTTTAGATCGGATCGTGGTGGAGTATTATGGCATGGAAACTCCCCTCAAGTCCCTAGCGACCATTAGCACTCCCGACGCAACCACGATCGCCATTCAACCCTTCGATCGTACCAGTATGGGGGCGATCGAAAAGGCGATTTCTCTCTCGGACGTGGGTTTAACCCCCAGTAATGACGGTCAGATCATTCGTTTGAATATCCCTCCCCTCACTAGCGATCGCCGCAAGGAATTGGTCAAATTAGCGGCGAAATTGTCTGAAGAAGGAAAGGTGGCGATCCGCAATATTCGCCGGGATGCGATCGATGCTATCCGTAAACAGGAGAAAAGTCACGAAATTTCTGAGGATGAATCCAGGGATTTACAGGATCAAGTGCAGAAATCCACCGATAAATTTATCGCCAAAATCGAGGATTTGTTAACGACAAAAGAAAAAGATATCATGACCGTTTAAGTTTTTTTCTCCTCATGGATAGAACAGGCTTTTTGTCTGTTCTATTTAGGGGGTGCTGAATAAATCTAAAAACCTTGTTGGATAATATTTTTAGACTTTTTTTCCCTCAAAAAGCGCCGACCCTTGGAGTGATTGGGGGGGAAATTTAGGGACTTTTTCGGCTCTTCGTTACTCTTTATGCTAAATCAACAGACAAGATGCCAAGATAACATACTTCTAACCCAAAAATTCCGAAAGTTTCTCAAGCCATAGCCTCTCCGTTTTATTAGTTTAAGTTTATTATTGATTCCCTCGACCACCCCATTCGTTGTCCTTTGCTCGAAATAACTAATGATTTCTCCAAACCAGTTTCGGGATGTTGTTTCTACTTTCTATGAGAGAACTCCATAAAAAAGATGATCCAATAGTCAAGTGGTTTGATAAGGGATTTCCACAAACCACTTTGGCAAATGGGGAAGTCGATTAATCTGTTTTTCCAACTCTGCCATTGCCTTCTGAATCAACTTTACCCCAGTGTGGTAAACCTTCTCAATGAGCTTGACGACCGGATTTTTTCCTTTGAAGGTAAGGGTTTCGGCAAAGTGAAGCACCGTTTCCACACCCCAAGAGTAAACTCCCCTTCCAATGCTGCTCCAGCCAGCCAAAGGTACGTTCTACTGGATTGTACTTGCTGTGATAGGGGGGATAGTAGGCTAACTCAATGTTCAATTGCGACTGCTGGGCAAAGGCTACCATCCGGTTCATAAACTGAGTACGACGAGAATGGTTCTCCGGCCCATTGTCTTGGTTAATCACCAATTTGTGAATGTGGCTAAAGCGGTCTTTTACCATCGCCCACCACTGCTCCAGCAAGTCCACAATACAATCTGCGGTCAGTTTAGAGCTGACAAAGAACAAGTACAGTTCATTGTATTCG
>NZ_JASJFB010000620.1:0-19570 GCF_030065455.1 Microcystis sp. M53602_WE12
AAATCCTTATCTGGCAAGAGACTTAATTGATTAGTTCGCTCTAGATAAAAAACAATTGACAAAAATCGCTAAATGCCTTTCTCTATAAGGGTTCCATCCCTTATAACCCCCGTCCATTGCATAACACAAACCGAAGAGCCAAAATTCTGTTGCTTCATCTCTTCTGTATAGATAGAAAAACGACCCGGAACAGTTTTTAACTTAACCATCTGCTCGATCAATTGCGCGTGTAGTTCCAGGAATTTTTCTAAATATTCTGGTTTACCCGCAACATTGGTTTTTTCCAGAGGGTCATTGACTAGGTTGTACATTTCGTACTGGTAATTAGTCCCCTCGTCGTTAAAGTACACAGAATATTTCCACTCTTTGGTGCGGATAGTACGGATACGTCGGGGAATGGTTTTGAAAAACCGGGGAGGCAGCGTACCATCATCAAAAGTAAAATGAATGGCATCGCGGACTTCCTGATTGGGATTGGTGAATAAAGGCGTTAGGTCACAACCCTGAAAGGCAAACTGGAACAGATCATACACCCCAGCAAATTTAGCCAGAGTTGGCACTATATCCAAGGTCGTGGCAAAGGAATCGGTACTAACGGCGTTGGGGAACAGATTCGGGTTAGAAATAATCAGAGGAACCCGAAGCACTTCCTCGTAGGCATTGAAAGGCTTTTCTCGCTGACGGTCGTGGGCCAGGCACATTTCCCCATGGTCGGAAGTCCGCACGATTAAGGTATCGTCAATTAATCCCTTAGCTTCAAGGGCATTCAGCACTTCATTGATTTGGTTATCTGCCAGTTTTTTCAGATAGCCGTAGAAGTTAACAAACATCTGCTGAACTTGCTGACTATTGGTAGCGAATTTACCATCTTTTAGTTCTGGTAAATCTTCATACCACACCTTTTCGCCGCTCCGTTTTAGCCGTTTCCAGCGTTGCTCTTCCTTGACTTGACAGCCTTGTTTAAAAATCTCCTGGACGGTTGGCTTAAAGGATAGATCCTCGAAGACAGTTTCGGGAATGGGAAGATTAAAATCTTTAAAGTCCTCTAGGGAATAGCCGGCATCTTTCTCAAAGGTAGGAGCCACATGAATATCATGGGGATTGACCAAAGACACCACCAAGCAAAAAGGACCGTCCTCGGATTTGTAATTTTGAATAAATTCGAGAATCCCTTGTTCTTCCGGGGGAATGGCCTCGTCAATTCCAGCCAAGATCTCTTGCTTTTTCGCTTCCTTTTCCTTCGGGGAAAGTCCACTAAAAGCTCCGCGTCCTTCCTTGGCATCTTGCTCAATGACTTTTTTGACCCCTTCTACACCCCGTAGATAGCGTTCATCATTGTAAAAAATTCCTTTGCCAAACTTGGTTAAATCACTGCGGGCAACTCCCGCATCAATCGGAGTCCAGCCATCGAAACCGTAGGACTGTTTCATGTATTCGATGTCTTCGCTTGACCACTTATCGGTGTCACTCTTGGGAACGCTCAAGTGCCATTTGCCCTTCCAATAGACCTTATAACCGGCCGCTTTCAGAACCCGAGCTAGGTTCACCTGAGTGGGACTAAGAAGCTTTTGTTCTAGGGATTGTCCGTAGCTATCCTCATAGCGGTTGATAATATCGGAAAAAGGCTCGGCAATGGTGTTGATGACACCGTGTTGGTTGGGATAGGTACTGGTGAGCAGAGTAGCCCGACTGGGAGAGCAGGCCACCGTTACCGTGAACATTTTGTTGAAGGTCAGCCCGTTCTTTTTCAGTCGTTTCAGGGCCGGTAGATGCTCATCTTCAAAGCTTTGCGGCCAGCGTTCAGCAACGGCGGCACTGTCTTGGTCAGTGAGGAAAACGACAATATTGGGTTTAGAGGCTTTGGCAGTTAAGGGGAGTTGTTCTTGCTGCCATGTTGCCCCGTTAATTGTGCCATTACTGCCCTTACCGGTTTTGTCAGTGACGATATTACCTGAACCTTCATTAAGGGGCCAATAGCCCACCAGGCCTGGTTCATTGCCTAGCAGCCGATAATTCATTGATTTTTTAATGTCTTCCGCGGACCGTGCTTGGTTCCAAACCTGCACTTCCCCGATTTGGCCGGCAAATAAATAGTCTGGGTTTCTTTCTGTCGCTCCTGCTCCAATCCGTAAGGGAGATTTCTTATTCGGGATGATTTTGGTAGCCACGGGGCCGCCGGCCAGTTGCCCATTGACATAGAGTCTCATGTTGTTGCCATCGTAGGTGGCGGCTAAATGCGTCCAGGTTCCCAGCACAACATCGGGACCGGTTACGGTCACCCAATTACCGCCATTGCCTGTCCAAAACTGCCATTTATTGTTTTCCCCAGCATAAAGGATGTATCCCCCCTGCGGGCTGTCGGTTCTGCCAGTGATCGGCGATCGCCATTGACCCTGTTTTCCCGTTACTTTAGCCCAACAGGACACGGTAAACTGTTCCGGGTTCAGTTGAGCATTGTAAGGAACTTCCACATAATTTCTTTGCCCATCAAAGGACAAAACATTGGACAAAACATTTTGTTGAGCAGACATAAAACTGATCCTTTCTTTACTTAGGGGTTAATTCAATTCAAGGCAACCAACTTAGTTGATGTCATCAAAGACGAAGACGAAATCAGAGTAAAAAACAAGGCATGACTTGAAGTCATTATTCTACAATTTCAATTTTTTGAGGGGAACCAATATCCTCAGACACAACCTCCGCCGACTCTATTTGCTGTTTGAGCTTCAGTTTCAGTGCTTGGGTAATCGGTAAACCTTCAACTTCTTTGATTAAGTCTTCCTGAGCTTCCTGTTTACGACGGTCTTTATAGATAGCACCAAGAACCGCTTCAATTCCATAGTTTGTCAAGACATCCCCCACCACAGTGGTCAGACTAAGCAGTCCCAAACCACCGAAAACGCCAAGGGGACCCCCTAAAGCTGCCAGCGCGAAGGCAACGGGATAAGTGGTAGCTCCCGAGGTGGATACCGTGACCACGAGAATTGTGCCGGGGAGTCCCAAAGAACCAATTCTCTTGGCTACTTCGTCCAAAGAAACCCCCCAGGATGCCAGTTTTTTGCTGATTTCACCCGGGGCAGCCTTTAGTTTTTTGCTGATTTCCTCCCAAGAAAATTCTGAAGCGGCAGCTTGTTCGTTGACATTCTGGGATGAAGATTCATCAGCGGCAGCCTGTTCGTTAACATTCTGGGATGAAGATTCATCAGCGCCAGCCTGTTCGTTAACTTCGTCCATGAGAAACTCCTAAAAACTAATCTCCCGGAGTCTAACACACTTTGACCGAGGGATAAACCTATTTTAAAAATCCTTGACAATTCGTAAATATTCTGATTGACTGGTAGCATTTGAAATGCCTAGACAGCAGACCAACGGCCGACAAAATTAGCCAATTCTCAATAGCTTTTGAGATGGGTTTACCCTGATTTGGCTGTTCTCGCTTCCCTATGGAAACGAGGTCTATACTGATAGGGTCTTCCGTCAAAGTAGCCCTAAAAGTCTTGTCTGATAAGCATTTCACGATTCCATAAGCAAAAGTTATCGTACAAAGTCGAGAAGATTAGTGATTTCTCCCGCCACTACCTCACCTCCATGTAACCTTCCATACCAATGTAAATGTTAAACAGCTTATTTATAGCCCGCATTCCCTCTCTAGACTCGTATCAGTCCAACGTGCTTACCGATGGATGTTTAACCTATTCTTGGCAAAATGTTGAAGAAATATTTGACAATTTGTCAAGCTTCTTCATGCAAGAAAAAATCGATCATTCAGACTGCTTGGCCCTGGAATGTGAAAATTCTCTTGCCAGTGCTTTAACTCTGTTATTTTTGTTAGAAAAGGGCTATAGTTTCTTTTTGCATCCTCAGTCAAATTCGCCCTCTATTATTCCTGAGTTTTGTCGCTATTGCCTCACTCCTAAACTGGAAAAAACTGACAGTTTGGATCGGATTAACAATTGGCTAAAAATTACCGAAAATCATCAATATAAAACTATCGATGACAAGGGTAAAAGGCTATATATGAAGACTTCTGGGAGTACAGGAACCCCCAAAATAGTGGTTCATTCTCAGACTAAATTGCTAGAAAATGTGCTTAACTGTGTGGAAAGATTGAGATTAAATTCAGAGGCGAGAGTGGCGATTCCAGTCCCGATTTATCATCTCTATGGTTTAGGGGCTGCTTTTCTCCCTAGTGTGGCTGTGGGGGCCTCTATTGATTTACAGAAAGGTGCTAACCTTTTACGCTATCTTCAGAGAGAAAAAGACTTTAATCCTAATATTGCTTTTATGACTCCTAGCTTTTGTGAAACCTTAGTTAAAGGCAGAAAATCAGCCAGAGAGTATAAATTAACGGTGGTGGCGGGAGATCTGATCAAAGAAAACACTTTTATCAAATATGAAGAGAATTTCGGCCCCCTAGTTAAGTTATATGGCAGTACAGAAATGGGGGTAATTGCCGCAGGTAGTCCCCAAGAAGAATTATCCCTCCGTTGTCAAACGGTCGGTTTACCTATGCCAGGTGTCCGATTGCAACTTAATAAATCTTTAAACTCGCAAATGTCAGAAGTTGGGGAAATTTGCTGTCAGCATCCATCAGGTTTTGATGGTTATGTTGATCCGGCAGGAGTGCCGCTGATGTCAACAAATTCCGATGATTGGTTCCCTACTAAAGATTTAGGTAAGCTACATTTAGACGGTCATCTGGAAGTTTGGGGAAGATGTGATCGCAGTATTAACCGGGATGGTCTATTGGTCTTGTTTTCTGACATTGAGAAAAATATGGAAACCCTAGATGCAATTGAAGCGGTTGCAGTCCAATGCCATGGAGAGAGTCAAAGAGGCAAAGGTATAGTCGCTTTTTGTGTCTTGACAAAAGGGACTCATCTGTCTGAGAATGAAATCAGAGAATTGTGCTTTGATATACTACCGAAAAGAGCGATTCCAGACCGCATTGTCACTTTGAAAACCTTACCGATGTTACCCAACGGGAAGATCGACCATCAGCAATTAGTCAGTTTTTTACCCAAAGCTTAGAAAATGGCGACAAATATTTTAAATCAACTCAAGACAATTATTGCCGAACAACTGGATGTCAATCTCAAAATCGAGGAAATTGACGAAACTGCCTCCCTATTTGAAGACGGGTTAGGATTGGATTCCATCGCAGTAGTTGAATTAATTGCTTTGACAGAACAGCATTTCGAGGTTGAGTTTGCGGAATCGGATTTAAATCTAGAATCCTTTAGCAATCTTAACGTTTTAGCTAGTTGTATTGCCCAGAAAATGCCGGCAAGTGAACAATTAACAGTCATAGCTTGATCTAGAGTTAACGCAATCTAAATAAAAATACCCTGGTCAAAAACCATGACTTTAACCGTTGAACTTCCGAAAACCCAAACGCCGCAACGTTTACCCTTAAATCCTAACTATCCCCCCTTTCGCCAGTGGAAAGCAGGGGTAATCGCCGAAAAACTAGAAGAACAGCCAATCTGTCTCTATGTTCATATCCCCTTTTGTACTCAACGCTGTGCTTTTTGTTATTACAAAACCGTTGACCTAAAAGAGAGCCAAGTACAGGCCTATGTAGATACGCTTTGCCAAGAAATTAAACTCGTTTCCGAAAGATTCAATTTGAAAAATAGACGGATTCAGGCGGTTTATTTTGGCGGAGGAACTCCCACCACCTTAACTGGAAACCAGTTAGTCCAAGTTGTCGAGAATTTACGGGAAAATTTCTCCTACTTTGAAGAAAAGAAACAGTTTTCCGTAGAAGCAGAACCCTTGAGTGTTTCCCCATCAAAAATGAGGTTACTCAAAGAATTAGGAGTAAATCGCCTGAGTTTAGGTGTTCAATCTTTTAATGATCAAATCATCAAACTAAGTGGCAGAGGTCATGACGAAAAACAAGCTTATCGAGCGATAGATGTAGCTCAAAAAGCTGGCGAGGGGCAATGGTCAATTAATATTGACCTGTTGAGTGGACTAGCCGGAGAAACCCTAGAAACTTGGCAAGAAAGTTTAGAATGCGCTCTAAAAACCGGAGTAGAAAGCATCACCGTTTATAAAATGGAAGCTTTTGCCAATACCCAAGTATTTGATCAAGGGGTTCGCCAAGAAATTATAGAATTGCCATCAGCAGAGCTAGAAATGCAGTTTATGCAGTTGGCCATGGAGCGCTTTGCCCAAGCAAACTATAATCCTTGGAGTCATTTTACCTATGTTAAAAATGACAGCGATTTGGCCACAAGTACCAAACAATATCGCAGTGAATACATTTTTAATATTTGGCACGGAATGGAGTTTTATGGACTGGGAGTCTCTGCTTTCGGCTGTTTAGGGGATTCTCTGTTACAAAATACTAGCGATATGGAAAAATATGCGACCCTTCTGGTCCAAGGAGAACTACCCTTATCTCGCGGGTATAAGCTGACTAGCTTGGACCGGATGGTGCGGGAAGTTTTACTAGGAATCAAGACATTACGTTTTGATTTAATTGCATTTCAGCAAAGACATGGGTTTAAATTACAATCCCTTTGCGGGGAAACTTTGTCCGCACTTGAAAGAGATGGTTTTGTCACCGTATCTACCCAAGAAATTGAATTAACCGCTAAGGGGATTCTTTATGGGGACTATGTGGGCGAAACTTTAGCAGCATCTCTCAAAAAACTCAAAAGTTAGTAAGTAGGTGGGTGTTAAAAATTGTCAGTTTCCCCCCTTAATCAGGGGGGGCAGAACCCCTTACTCAGTTAAAATCTAGAAACTGGATAATCGCTAACTAATAATTGTTCATTGTTGAAAATGACCCAGATGAGATGTGCAGAACAAACAGTTTAGCTCAGGTCCCACTTAATGATTTACCCGTGCTTACTGCTGCGGAAATTGAAGAGCAAGTAGCCGCTATTTATGGTCTTCTTGAAAATTGCTCCCTTCCCCAGGGACAACTAGAGCAACTGACCGAAAAACTGGCAGAATTTCAAAGCCAATGGCAAGCGGTTTTTACCAAATTTGGACAAAACTATCGAGGAGAATTAGCCTATCGAGATTTAATCGGGGAATTTAGCCGAAAAATAGCACCATTATTACAAAAATGGCTATCTTCATCGGTGGCAATCCAAGAGATAATTAATCCTATTACTTCCATGCTTTCAACCCTATCGCCTTCCCCACCCCTGAGGGGAAAGGAGGGTGAGATGCTTTCTCTGCATCAGAGAAAACGTTTGTTAATTGCCAAAAAAAAGCACCAATCTCAGCTAGAAGTAGAAGATAAAAACCTCTTAATTCCAGAGTTTGAAAAGCCGATTTTTATTGTTTCTGCACCCAGAGCAGGAAGTAGTTTATTGTTTGAAACCCTGGCTAAATTCCCCGATTTATGGACAATTGGAGATGAAAGTCACGAAATTATCGAAGGAATACCCGCTTTACATCCAGCCACACGCAATTTTAGCTCTAACTGCTTGGATGAAGGCGATGCTACCCCAGAAATTAGCGCAACTCTAAGAAAAGGTTTTACCCAACAATTACAAAATCGGGAGGGGGTAAAATATTTAAACATTGCTGAAAATGAGAGTCCTAACAAAATTCGTTTTTTAGAAAAAACGCCGAAAAATGCTCTAAGAGTTCCTTTCTTAAAGGCCGTATTTCCTGATGCTCTCTTTATCTATCTTTATCGAGATGCTAGGGAAAATATTAGTAGTTTGTTAGAAGGATGGCGATCGCATCGTTTTATTAGCTATCAACCCTTACCCGGTTGGGAGCATAGTCAGTGGAGTTTTCTGCTCGTACCCGGTTGGTCATCTCTCCAGGAATCTTCTCTGGTAGAAATTGCCGCCTATCAGTGGAAAATGGCTAATTCCTACCTAATAGAAGACCTTCAGTCCCTCAACCCTTCCTGTTGGTGTTCGGTCAATTATCGGGATTTAATTGAACATCCCGGGCAAACCATTAATCATATTGCCCAATTTGCCCAACTGCATCAAGACAAACAAATCGAGCAAATTCTCTCTCAACCCTTACCCATCGCTCAAAGAACCCTATCTGCTCCTAGACAAGAAAAATGGCGCAAACATGAACGGGAATTGGCCACAGTGTTACCAGACTTAGAAAACATAATTGATTGTTTGCACTATCTTAAGTAGGTAGGTATTGAAAACTTTCAGATGCCCCCCTTATTAAGGGGGGACTAAGGGGGGATTGGCACCCCCCTTATTAAGGGGGGACTAAGGGGGGATCGAACCTAAAATCCATTTTTAATTTAATTATAACCAGCTACTTAAATCATGATTGAAGTACAATTACAGCCAATTGAGAAGAATTTTAGGGCAGAAAATTATTCTTATTCCACCACAATTCATCAATTATTTGAAACCCAGGTGGAGAAGACCCCTAATCAGATTGCGGTAAGTTTTGAAGATTCCTCCTTAACCTATAGGCAGTTAAATGACCGGGCCAACCAAATCGCCCATTATTTAATTGAATTAGGAGTAAAACCAGAACAATTAATAGGAATCTGTGTTGAGCGTTCCCTAGAAATGATCATCGGGGTTTTAGGTGTTCTCAAAGCGGGAGGGTGTTATGTACCCCTTGATCCTGCTTACCCCCAAGAACGGCTAAAATTCATCCTAGAAGATGCCGGTATATCTATCTTATTGACACAGGAAAAACCCCTTATAAAACTCCCCCTTGAGCAGATAAAAGTAATTTTTTTAAATAAAGATCAGTCCCTAGTTCAACAAAGTCAAGAAAACCCTAAAACTACTGTAAACTCCGACAACTTAGCCTACATTCTCTATACTTCTGGCTCCACTGGCCTACCCAAGGGGGTTTTAATTACTCATAAAGGAGTAGTTAATTTAGTTCAAACAGAAATTAAACTATTTAACTTAAATCCCTCAAGTCGTGTTCTGCAATTTGCTTCCTTAAATTTTGATGCTTCCGTTTCGGAAATCTTCACCGCTATTTGTTCGGGGTCGCAACTTTGTCTAGGAAATTCTAACTCCTTACTTCCGGGGGATAACTTGCTTAATTTTCTGCAAAAAAAAGCTATTACCCATGCACAAATTCCCCCATCAGTATTAGCCGTCCTCCCTCAAGCACCCTTAAAACACCTACAGGTATTAATTGTCGGCGGAGAAGCTTGTCCCCCTGCCTTGATGGCCCAGTGGTCAGTGGGAAGACGCTTTTTTAATGCCTATGGCCCCACCGAGGCCACCGTTGATGCCACCATAGCAGAATGTAGCCCTGATAGTCCCTTAACTATCGGTCGTCCTCTTGCCAATACTCAAGCTTATATCCTTGATGAGTCTCTCAAAAAAGTTGCTGTGGGGGTTGCGGGAGAATTACATATTGGGGGAGTAGGTTTAGCTAGGGGATATCTCAATCGTCCCGAATTAACTGCGGCAAAATTTATTCCCCATCCTTTTGATAATAATCCATCGGCGAGGTTATACAAAACCGGCGATTTAGCCCGTTATCTTCCCGATGGTAATATTGAATGGTTAGGGCGCATAGACTTTCAAGTTAAAATTCGCGGTTTAAGAATTGAATTAGGGGAAATTGAAGGCATCTTAAACGAAAATACCGCCATTCACCAAGCGGTAGTCATTGTCCGTCAAGAGCAGTTAAATGATCCTCAATTAATCGCTTATGCTGTTATTAATCCCACCGTTAAAGTCGAGCAAGTTCTCACTCAATGGCGCGACTATCTCAAAGAAAAGTTACCCCATTATATGATTCCCCAGGCATTAGTAATTTTAGAAAAGATGCCTTTGACCCCCAATGATAAAGTTGACCGTGTAGCTTTAGCTAAATTGCCTCTAAATTATGACACTTCTCGTCTGGTTACACCGCCACGAAACCCAGAGGAAGAACTATTAACCGCAATTTGGGCAGAGGTTTTGGAATTAGAAAAAGTAGGAATTGATGAGAACTTTTTTGAATTGGGGGGACATTCCCTCAAAGTTATTGCCCTCTGTAAGAGGCTAGAGTCTCATTTTGAAAAAAAGTTTGCTGTAGAAACTATTCTTGATGCCGCAACGGTGGCTGAATTTGCCGAATATTTACGGAAAAATCATCCAGAACTAATCGAAAAAATTGAGAAGATAAAATTTAATGAGGTAATTAATCCCTTAATCGACGAGAATTTTATTGCCGATTCTTCCCCAGAAATTGATTCCTTATCTGGCTGTCCTTATTTTCCCTTATCTTTGACTCAACAGAAAAGATGGTCCTATGAAAAATCCAACACAGTCATCCATTTTTCAGGTAATTTTAGACGACACTACCTTAAAGGAAACCTCAATTTAGCAGTTTTAACAGCCAGCTTGAATGAGATTATCTATCGCCATCAAATATTGCGTGTCACCTTTCGAGAAGTCAACGGTTCCCCCGTTCAGTTAATTAACCCCTACACCGAAAAAAACCTACCCATAATTGATTTACAACCCTGGCCAGAGAACCAGAAAAGTGAGGAATTAGCAAGATTATTACAAGAGATTATTAATCAACCCTTCGACTTGATTAATGGCCCCTTAATCAGACTGATATTAATTCGTTTGGATGAGAAGGAGCACATTCTCCTCACTCACATCCACGATATTATTATAGACAATTCATCCTTGACGCTCTTTTTTAAAGAATTGGAGCTACTTTATCAGGCTTTTGTCTTAGGTGATTCCTCCCCTTTACCTCCCTTACCTATCCAGTATGTTGATTATGTTCAATGGCAACTAAAATCCTTTAGTTCTCAACTAATTGAGCCGAAAATTAACCACTATAAACGTATTTTAGAAGCGGGAGAGTCACCAACCTTAAAAATTCCCCCACACCTGATTTCGCCGTCTAAATCTGGCGATAAATTATCCGATTCATCGGTTTCAAGTCTAGGGACTAATTTTGATTTTGAAATTCCTGGGGATTTCACAGAGAAATTAAACATCCTCTGTCAAGAGCAAAGAATCACTTTATTTATGACTGCACTAACAGCCTTTGCTGTTTTACTCTATAGCTATAGTGGCTGTGAAGATATTATCATCCGCGCTCCCCGTGACGCTCGTAATCATCCACACCTGAAGCCTCTAATCGGTTTAATTAGTAATATAATGTTGCTCCGAGTTAGTTTAAGTGGTAATCCTACTGTTAGAGAGTTACTAACGCAAGTGCGAAGGGTAGTATTAGAAGCCTTAGAGTATCAAGATATTCCCTTTGAGCATTTAGCCAAAGTCATTAAACCAGAATATCGCCTTGATAATTCTAGTTTTAAAGCAGTTATTACGGTTTTGTCAGAGTCCCCCGAAGAAGAATTGAAACTACCTGGGTTAGAGGTGACATCTTGGGAAATGGAAGAGTTTGAAGTTAGGCCCGACTTAGAGTTAATACTCTGGGAAAATAAAACTTCCCCAAAACCCTCTCTTAAGGGTTGGTGGCAATATAAAAAAGATTATTTTGAGCTTGATTCAATGACTCAAATTAACCGAGATTTCATGCAGATATGGTCGGAAATTGTTACGAATCCTCATCAGCCAATTACCATCTTCCAAAATCTTAAAAGTATATAGCAAGAATTGAAGATTTTTCCTATAAATTATGGTCTAGAACAGGGGGAAAATAGCCAACTTTCTGAAAGTAAGAAAAATATAAACTGAGCAATTTTTCATCAATAACGGGACAGGAGATAGATAGCTCTGTTAATTCTATCAATGTTCGAGTTGCGTCAAATTCTAGCTTATCAGGGGAAAATAGTTTTGACAGTTTCAAAAGCAGTAATAAAGATGAATATAGTGTGTTCTTGGGAGACTGGGACAATTGATATTTTAATTCGGCATAAAAATTATCATAATCAACTTTTTCTAAGGAATAGCCTAAAAGTTGAAGAGAATTAAAGAAAGTTTCCCAGGAAATTAGCTGAGAATTAATTAAATGAAATACTTGACCAGCATGGTTTTTTTGCTGGGATAAACCGACAATTGCCTGACTGACATAATCAACGGGAACGATATCTATTTGTGTGTTTAAAGCGGGGAATTTTTTTAATTGAATACAACCCTTTAGCAAAATACACAGGAAATCTTGGAAATTACCGTTAATCCCCGTTTTACTATTCCCGATAATTCTTGAAGGACGATAAATACAAGCAGGTAATCCTCTTTTTTGTGCGACCATCACTAATTGTTCTGCCACCCATTTACTTTGGCGATAACCTCCTTGAAGATTAACAAAATTAGGGCTATCCATTTCAGTAATTTTTGCAATTTCCTCCTGATTATCACCGAGAAAAACCCCAAGAGTCGAAACAAAATGAACGGGTTTAGTTTGCTCCCTACTAGCTAACCTTAGCACTTCCTGCGTCCCCAAGACATTTACCGGTTTTAAAGTAGAATAGGGACGAGCAGAGTTAACCCAAGCTCCATTGTGATAAATAATATCAATTATTGCCGCTAATTCATTAAATGCTAGTTGAGAAAGACCGAATAAAGGTTTCCCTAAATCTCCAACAATAGGAATAAGACGAGAATTAAAACCATCTTGCCAAAGAGAATAAAACTCTAAGTTTTTTTGAAGACGATTTTTACCCTCTTCTATATTAGAACAGCGAACTAAACAATAAATATCTGCGCTGGTTTTCTGGAGAAGTTCTTCGAGTAAATAAGCACCAAGAAAACCAGTTGCTCCTGTCAATAAGATAGCTTTTGGCTCTAGTACATTCTTGGAAAGCGATTGCTCAAATTGAATCGAGGAATCCAAATTTACTTCCGCTTTCAGGTCTAACTGTTGAGTCACAGGTTTAGTCATGTGTTTTTTTAATCCCTTCTAGAGCAACCTGATGAATAAGTTCGGCATCGGAGAGATAGGGAAATCTTTGCCAAAAACGAGACCATGTTACTAAATACATCGCTTGTTCTTCTTGAGGAAATCGCTTAAGTTTCTCCTCAAATAGATTTTTATAACGGTCTATTTCTGCTTTTAAATAATGATGCGCTTTCTCTCCATACAATTTTTGAAACATCCAGTAGGTATTGTAACTACCTGCTGCGATATCCTTTTTGTAGGAACGAAGATCATCATTAAATTCTAGTAAAACTTCTAGAGGTGACATCAGATCAAAAATTTCACTTCTGTAGGGTTTACCTGAAATCTGAACTAAAGCAGAATGTAGAATCCTCAAATCAGAAGACCTTAGTTCAGAAGCAAGAAGTAAGTCCTCATAAGTTATTTTTTCAGAAGCAATTAGCTGACCTTCTAATTCAATATATTTACCTAAGTTGTCTGCTTGTGCTAAAATTGCGGAGCCTTCTACACCAAGTTCATGCAACAGAGATTCAATAATTTTTTTTCTGGCATCCCAGGGAGAAACTTGAGTTAATAGTGAGCCATCTTTTTGATTACTCTCTTCTAGTTCTACATCGGTTTCGTAGATCAGATATTCAATAAATGCTAAGAGGGGATAAAATTCAAAAAATTGATCATCAGAAATATTATAAATTGGACAATATATTTTGAAAAACGGCTTTAAAACTGAAGTAGCTTTATAGATACTATAATAGGAAATATAAGGGATTTGACTAACGGTTTTTTTTCTTTCAATCATACCAGGGGACATTTGCGGGTTCATTTTAGTTTCTCCTTTTTGAATTTTTAAACAAATAAGTTTCCGCGGTCAAATAACAGGTTTAAACCCCTTCTAAAACAGTCTGACGAAGAAGTTCAGCACTAGAGAAATAGGTAAATACATCTTGCCATAAACGAGACCATTTTGCTGAATAAACTTCTTGTTCTTGTTCAGATAATCCTTTCAGGGTTTCCTCAAATAGATTACTGTAACGGTCTATTTCTACTTTTAAATAATGGTGTGCTTCCTCTCCATACAATTTCTGAAACATCCAGTAGGTATTATAATTACCTGCTGCCCTATCCTCTTGATAGGAACGAAAATCATCATGAAATTCTAGCAAAGTGTTTATGGGTGACATAAGCTCAAAAACTTCAGTTTTGTAAGGTTTACCTAGTATTGAAATTAAAGTAAAGTAAAGCATATTGATCTCGGAAGACTGCAATTCAGAAGCACGAATCACATCTTGATTAGTTATTGTTTCATAAGTCACTAACTGACTCCCGAGTTGAAAAAATTCTCCCAGGCTCTCCATGGCATTTAGGATAGTAGGATGTTCTAAGTTAAATTCCTTTAAAAAAGATTGAATGATTTTCTTTCTAGCATCCCATGATAAGTTATTCTGTTGATTGCTTCCTAGATCAATATTGACTTCATGGATTAAAGATTCAATCAATGCTAAAACTGGATAACATAAAAGAAACTCATCAAGAGAAACGTCATCAATCATATTATATTGCTTAAAAATAGATTTAAACATAAAAGCAGTTTTGTATAGACTATGATAAGAGATGTAACGGGTTTGACTGCTTGGTTGTTTGCTTTTAAGACTCTCATACAAAATCTCTAAGTCCTGTAGATTCATTTTTGATGCTCCTAATTTTGAATTTTCCAATGAATAGTGATGCAGATTTTAATAATAGCAGGCTATGGGATGGCTAATTATTCATTATTTTCGACCCCTTCCAGAGCTACTTGACGAATAAGTTCAGCACTAGAGAGATAAGAATATCTTTTCCAGAAACGAGACCATTTTTTTGTATATCTTTCTTGTTCTTCTTCAGGAAATAGCTTGAGTTTCTCTTCAAATAGATTTTTATAACGGTCTATTTCTGCTTTTAAATAATGGTGTGCTTCTTCTCCATACAATTTCTGAAACATCCAGTAAGTATTGTAATTACCTGCTGCCACATCCCTTTTATAGGAACAAAAATCATCCTGAAATTCACTCAAGATTTCTGTCGGTGAGAGAATTTCAAAAATTTCCGCTCTGTAGGATTTACCTGACATCTGAACTAGAATAGTGTGGATAATCCTCAAATCAGATGAACGCAATTTGGAAGCACGGATTACATCCTCTAATGTTATTTTTTCAGAAGCTACTAGCTGACTTTCTAATTCAAAATATTCACCTAAGTTATCTATTTGTTCTAAAATTGTATGGTGTTCTAAATTAAATTCTTTTAAAAAAGATTGAATAATTATCTTTCTATTGTCCCAGGGAGCAAGGTGAGGTGATAGATTGCTATTCTTTTGATTGTTTTCTGTTTCTATATCAGTTTCATAGACAGAAGATTCAATAAGTGCTAAGAGTGGAGAAAGTTCCAAAAACTCATCATCAGAAATATTATAAATCGGACAATATAGCCTTAAAGAAACGTGGATTACAGAAATAGCTTTGAATAGACTATGATAGGAAATGTAAGGGATTCGACTAATAGTTTGTTTGCTTTTAAGCCGCTCAATGGATATCAATGGGGTCATTTGGTTTTCTCCTTGTTTTGAATTTTTAAGCAAATAAGTTTCCGCGGTCAAATAACAGGTTTAAACCCCTTCTAAAACAGTCTGACGAAGAAGTTCAGCACTAGAGAAATAGGGAAATACATTTTGCCATAAACGAGACCATTTTGCTGAATAAAATTCCTGGTCTTGTTCAGATAATCGTTTAAGGGTTTCCTCAAATAGCTTACTGTAACGGTCTATTTCTGCTTTTAAATAATGGTGTGCTTCCTCTCCATACAATTTCTGAAACATCCAGTAGGTATTATAATTACCGGCTGCCCTATCCTCTTGATAGGAAAGAAAATCATCATGAAATTCTAGCAGAATATGTATGGGTGACATAATCTCAAAAATTTCATCTCTATAAGGTTTACCTGACATAGCAATCAAGGTACAGTGGAGAATTAACTCGTCAGAAGACCGCAATTCAGAGGCACGAATTACATCTTCTAATGTGATTTTTTCAGAGGTGACTAGCTGACTTTCTAATTCAAAATACTGACCCAAATTCTCTATGTGCTTTAAGATTGTAGGATCTTCTAAATCAAATTCTTTTAAAAGATATCGAATGATGATTTTTTTAGAATCCCACAAAGAACACTGACTTGATGAGCTGCTATCCTTTTGATTGCTTTCCATTTCTGCATCAGTTTCATAGACAAGGTATTCAATAAATGCTAAAAGGGGATAATATTCAAAAAACTCATCTAGTGAAATATGATAAATCGGGCAATAATGCTTGAATATGAATTTGAGACTGGGAGTAGCTTTGTATATACTATGATAGGAAATATAATGATTGCGACTGATGGGGTGTTTGCTTTTAAATCTCTCAAGATTTGCTTGTAAGTCCATTTTTGTGTTTCCTTATTTTAAGTCGTGGAAGGATCATACCATATCGAGGAAAATAATCATCAATAAACTGGGAATTTATCAGACTAATCCTAGGTATAACTCAAGACATTTCATAACCCGCCTCTTGACATAATGGTTGACAATAGGTGTTTAATTTTTCGATATCTGCCGGCTCTATTGAGTCTTTCCATCCGTCTATTTTCCCCATTCTAAATGTTCTAGCAGAAGGGTTATAAATTTCCCCCAACTGAGAAGCAATAGTTTCATTAAAAGGAATATCCAAATGGTGGCAAATTTTTTCCATCGTCTCCCTTTGTTTTTCCGACTTGCCACCTCCCTGTTCTCCCACCAGATCCTCAAAACGGATAAATAAACAATTTTGCTCTTGAGACCAAGCTAACATAGAACGGAAAACTTCGGCAAAATTTCTGATTTCTACTCCCGCTTTTGCCCCATAGCCTCCCACTAAAATAAAATCTAATCTTTGGCTAGGAGACATGGACTTAAAATCCTCTTCTAAAAAGTGTCTTGCTGGCATTTTTCCCGTATCTAAAACAAAGGGAATTGAGGAAGCTATAACAGCACGAGGATCACGAATAATGAAGATATGCTGATAATTTAAGTCCTGAAGAATTGGGGTTAACAGAGGTGTCCAAGGAATATGACCTAAAATGTATTGCTTTTCGGCAATCAGAGTTAACCAATGTCGAACAATCGCCAAATCTACATAGTAGGGGGTTAAGGCCCCTATGCTAATCTGTTGTTGGCTAAATTGAGTTTGATGCTCGATTCTTTTTTTAACTTCTCGATAGTTAAAAAATAGAGGCACTTCTTGAACTTCTCGATCCTCAAAATGTTCTTTATAGCCCAGAATTTCAACGGACTTAGCCAACAAATGAGTGCCACTTTTAGGCAAAGAATTAATTAGTAATCGCTTGGCTGCTAACTCGGTATAGGACATCGCTTTTGAGTTAAAGGTATTGATCATTGTTCGTGGCTTTAAAACATTCCTATGGGGGGAACATATTCCGAATCAATTCGCACATCTAAGACGGTAGGTTTGCCATCCCGATAAATTGCCTCATAATCTAATTCCTGCAAGTCTTGACTATTACGAATAATATAACCATTCGCTCCCATTCCCCGAGCAATTTGACTAAAATCTACTGATGGTAAAGCAAACTCTAGGGGTTCTACTCCCGTTTGCAGATGTCGGTGTTTAACCATACCAAAAGATTGATCATTAAGAATGATAAAAATAATCGGTAATTTTTCAGCAACAGCAACAGCAAGTTCGTTGCCGTGCATTAGGAAACATCCGTCACCTGTCAGACAAACCACTGGGGTATTTTTTGCCCCCATAGCTGTTCCAATCGCACTGCCAATTCCCCAACCCATGGGGGCAGTTGCCACAGCTAAACGGAAATTTTCCGGACGGGGTGGGAAGAAATAGTGAATTGTCCAAGCTAACCAATTACCCACATCGACTAAATAGCGAGTTTCTGGGGGAAAATGTTGTAGGAGTTCACCGATTAATTGCTGGGGTTTAACAGGGGAATTATCCTCTGAAAGTCGATAGCTATCCGGTTCTTTAACGGTAATGTGAGCGGGTTGATAAGGCTGGTAAAATTCAGGGGATAAGCTCGCTGATAACTCCGGTTTTAATTGTCCCCTTTGCCGAGTTTTCTGCAATCTTTTTAGTAATTCTGCCAAGGTAGTTTTGATTGTACCTTGAATGTGTAAACTGGCCATCGGAGAACTTTTAAAATAGTCCCTTGCGTGATGAATATGAACTATTTTTTTAGTTAACAATTTCTGATCCCAAGCCGAGGTTTCCCATTGGCCTAAGTTCATCCCAGCCGCTAAAATTAAAGCAACAGAATCATCGGTTAAAGCTTGGCGGGCCGTTTGATGTCCGGCGAAACCAAAGACACCTTTTACTAAAGGATGATAAGGATTAACACAGGTTTTACCGCCTTGAGTTGTGACAATAGAAGCGTTAATTAATTCGGCTAATGCCATAATTTCTGGGGTGGCTTTCCTACAATCTTGACCAACCCAGATGGCGATGGTTTGACCTTGATCTAAGATATTGTTTATGGTACTATCAAGCTCATCTAAGGCTTTTAAATCAACTAATGCAGCAGCTTGAGTCGCTACCTGGGGATAAGCAAGGGATGAGGGAGACTCAACCCGGAAAATATTCACAGGAATACTAAGATGAGCCGGTCCAAAAGGTGAATGTAAAACTGTTGTTAATGCCGCTGCTAATTTTCTTTCTAATTGATTGGGGTGAGTGACGAGGGTGTTATAACGGGTACAGTGCTTAAACATGGCCACTGTATCAATGGTATCGGGCGATGATTCTTGAAAGGCACTCCAGCTAAAATGAGGTAGGGCAGTTTGTGCGGTGATAACAAGTAGAGGTATCCCTTCAGCATAAGCTGAGGCTAATCCTGTAATGAAATTGGTGCTACCGGGTCCAGTTGTGCCGCAGCAAACCCCGATTTTTCCGGTTTCACGAGCATAACCATCAGCCATAAAAGCGGCACCGGTTTCGTGACAAGTCAAAACGGCACGAACCCCCCCGCGTCTTTCGCTGCGTGCTAAGGCTTCGTAGAAGGCACTGTTATGTCCTCCCGGGATGCCGAAAACGTACTCTACCCCTAATTGCTCTAAATAATCGACAATTAGGTCACTCATATTTCTTGGCTGGATTTGTTCTGGCTCTGTCAAAGTAATGGGAGAAGAGGCTTGTGAAATCATTAGATTTTGTCTTGTCAATGGACTATTGTTAGAATATCTCACATAGACGCTGCTTTTAAACCCCTGGGCAGAAAATTGGTTTAGCTAAATTTTTGTAAACTCTCAATAACCCCCGGCAGCTGTGAGGAAAAATTTTTCCGATGCAATTTGAGATTGATAACTATCAAATGTGTAGCCAAATAGGGCGATGTCATCCTGAAAGTGTTTTTCTACTAATTTTCTGGTTCTGTTGTTGTAATATTCTCGATAATCACGATGTTTTGACTTGTTTAAACAGGGCAGAGAAGCTTTAATATTTAGCCTTTGACAGACCAGATCAAAATCAGCTTCTAAAGTTTCATATCTACCAACAAAGTCAACTATTATTTTGCCTTCTAAGTCAGTAATAAGGTCTTTTTGTAGTTTAGGTGCTCCTTTGGGAAAGGGATTTTTGGTACTAATAACCCATTCCAAGTATTCTTCAAAACTGCCCAGAGATTTAACCAATTCATGTCTGACATGATCTTTCTCCTTAAGAATAAAATGATAATAGGATACCTGCCAATCCCAAGGATTTCTGACAAAAGA
>NZ_JASJFB010000661.1:0-2087 GCF_030065455.1 Microcystis sp. M53602_WE12
ACCGCTAGGGATTTAGGGCAAACGCTGCCCACGGATGTGGGGGCCGGTAGTTCTTTTGCAACCCTAACCGATCGTTTGGCATTAAATCAACCCTTGCAGAGAATCACTACGGGAGAGGGTTTTCAATTTGTCGTCGGGGGACAGGATCCCAGTCGGCGCGATCGACAGAATATTAGTAGTCCGTCGGGGGGAACGATTAATCGCGTCCGTTTTCAGGCCGAACGCTTGAATTTTGATGGTAAGGTGTGGAATGCCACTAATGTGCGTCTGACTAATGACCCTTTTTCCCCTCCTGAATTGGAAGTTCGGGCTAATTCCGCCACTTTTCGCAGTACTGGCCCCTTTACCGATGAGTTGCGGATGAGTAATTCCCAGTTGGTTTTCGATCAACGGGTAGTGGCCCCCACTTTTATTAATAGTCTCACTTTCGATCGCCGTCGTCGTCGTCCTTTTTTAATTGCCCCGGGCTATGATGGGGAGGATCGGGGCGGATTTTTCGTAGAAAGTCCCCTAACTTTAGTGGAGACACCGAAGACTATTTTTGAGTTGACACCGCAATATTTAATTCAAAAAGTCCTTAATCCCGATGCTTTTCCCTCAGCTAACCCCGGAGGTGGGGAAGTTTCGGCCCTTAGTCCGAAAGCTTTTGGTTTATTGGGCAATTTTGCCACTAATTTTGGCGAGCGCTCGTTTTTGCAAGCGACAGCTTCTTTTTCTAATTTAGATTTGGAACAGATCGAAAATAGTGTTCGTTCTAAAATTCGCTTTCAACAGACGATCGGACAGTTGCAGGATCCCTATCTGCTCAATGTGGAGTACAATTATCGCGAGCGTCTTTTTAACGGTTCTTTAGGGTTTCAGACGGTTAATAGCAGTTTTGGGGCAATTTTGACCTCACCGGTGATTGTCGTCCCGAATACGGATATTAGACTCAGTTATCAAGCTTCTCTACAGAATATTAACGCACCCACCGATCGCAGTAATCTCTTAGCGGCCAATGCAACGGATAATGTTACTAATTTAAGCCGTTTTCAGGGCGCTGTCTCCCTCAATCGCAGTTTTTTACTCTGGTCTGCCCTTACTTTACCACCGACTCCCGACCAAGGTTTAAGATTTTCTCCTCTTCCCGTTCAACCCTATATTGCTATTGTCACTGGTGTCACTGGTGTCACCAGTTATTACACTAATGGAGAGACGCAAAATTCCGTCACGGGAACCGTGGGATTATTAGGACAGTTTGGGCGTTTTTCCCGCAATTTTTTCGACTATACCGGGTTTAATCTCAGTTTTAGTCAGGGTTTGGTTAACGGACAATCACCCTTTTTCTTCGATCGCTTTGTTGATCAACAAACAATGTCCTATGGTATAACTCAACAGGTATATGGTCCGATTCGCGTGGGTTTCCAGAGTATTTATAGTATCGATCAAGCGAAGGAAATCAGTACAGAATATTTTCTCGAATGGAGTCGTCGCACCTATAGTTTAATTTTGCGCTATAACCCGGTGCTGCAGTTGGGAATACTCAACATCCGCGTGTCGGATTTCAACTGGACAGGCAACCCCGGCTATTTTGAGGGCAGCGATGTCCGTCCGGTGGTGGATGGAGTAACCCGTTAAGACTACATGGGAATTATGAATTATGAATTATGAATTATGAAGTGGGGTGTGGGGTTTTAGGGATTTTCAGATCGGGATTACCTCTCATTGAGACTCCCTTGGCTAACTTCTAAGTAGTTGGTTATAATCAAATTAAAAATGGATTATAGGTTCGATCCCCCCTGCCCCTAGGGTTGATTCATTTAAATTAAGTACAGCGGATTTTGAGTCAATAAATTTGAATGAAAATTCTCAAGTTTATCTTTCTCTAACCAAAAGAGTTAGTCACAATAACTAATCTTTAATCCTCTGCCAATATTTATTATGAATAAATTGATAAAGCTTGTTCCCAAGCTACTAAAAGCCTATCTCTCTTGAAATTTCCTGAGAGTACATCCTGTTAACTTAGCTAATTTTTCTGCTTCTTACGTCGATAAAACTATCAGTTTTTCCCAACGTTCAGCTAACCACCTCTGTCCCTCTGTTATTGA
>NZ_JASJFB010000273.1:0-8914 GCF_030065455.1 Microcystis sp. M53602_WE12
ATTGAGTCGCCGTATTTCCAGAGAATCCAAGTGCAGGCCACGCCTAGGGGTAGGGTAAAAAGGACGCTGAATTCGTGGTATTCCATGAGGACGTATTGACCGAGGGGCGAATTTTCCTTTAGCCATGCCCGCGCACCGCCAAACTCTAAATCGGCCCGATAGCGCATATAGGCTAAATTACCAGTGGCGATCGCTAAAAAAGCGAGGACGGTAGCCCAGAAGGTGAGGGTTCGCATTTGCCGCAAGAGTTTGCTAGAACCTCTTAACAGGGGAAAAGCGAGGTGGCCTGCGTAAACAATGACGACTAGGGCTAATAAAGAGCCAAAACCGTGAATTGTGCCTAACCATCGCTGCCACGGACTCGGATGCAGGAGATTGACGAAGGGCAGGAATAAAAATAAGCCCGCCGAGAGGATTCCTAGCCCATAAACGCAAACGGTGGCGATATCTAGGGTTTTGGGGAAATCTATTTTTTCGGATTCTGTGGGATCAGATAACATCTGCTTCTCCTTGACGATTTGGAAAGAGTAAATGAGAAATTATCTCAATTAAGTCGAACTTTGATCAAAAAAGTCCAGAGAATACCTGTGTCCAACCATCAAAGGATTTTTAGACTCAAGTTGACGCTCAATAACGTCAAGACTAGAATTTAGACATAGACAAAGCTGGCGCTAAATGATTCTAGTAATCACTTAGCCTCAACTATGCACTGCTAAAGGAGCGACTGGCATCGCTTCTTTGGTTTAATCAGGCTCTAGACTAATTTTCTTGTCAACCATTCAGTCTAGGGCTTTTTTTTAGCCAAGTCTAGTATCAACAATATTTTTTAATAGTTGAGAATAATTCTTAACTATTTTGAAGCTAATGCTTAAATCTCTGGCACAATTGATTTTTGATGGTTTAAAAACGCTAAAAATAAGGATTAAGTGGCATAAAATATCCAAATAGACTGTTTAATTGATTACTGTTCCTTCTTAATTCTCCTGGCTACTGGCTGCTGACTCCTAACCAACCAAGATAATTTTTGATTTTTACAAGAGGTCTATTCCTAAGGGTGTCACACTACGGCTATCGGTCTTCTCCCCACTCCCCCCCGCAACGCTCACGAAGTGGTCTCCCCACTGCGGTAAACTAAATGAGATGATCCACGGGAGTTATGACTATGACCACTCACTTTATTAGTGCCGAAATCGACCTACAGGAAACCCCGCAACAACTGCAGCAAGAAATCGAAAAAGAATTAGCCAAACGGGGTGAACCCTTGCGTTGGGCAATCACAGAAGTGGATAGCGAGAATAATCAAGTCAAAGTCGAAGCGATTGTCACCACTGCCTCGTGAATTCCCGTCCCTATACCGCCGTACTAATTATTCCCACCGGCATCGGGGCAGCGATTGGCGGTTATGCTGGGGATGGCATTCCCGTGGCCAGAGCGATCGCCCAAGTTTGCGATCGCCTAATTACCCATCCCAATGTCCTCAACGGCGCACAACTGTACTGGCCTCTGGACAACACCTATTATGTGGAGGGTTACGCTTTAGATCGTTTTGCCCGGGGGGATTGGGGATTAAGTCCCGTCCATCAAAATCGCATCGGGTTACTATTCGATCGCGCCATTGAATTTGACCTCTTGCAAAGACACCTTCAGGCTGCCGATGCTGTCCGGGCCACCCTAGGCTTAGATCTCACCGATTACCTGATCACCGATGCCCCCCTAAATGTGCAGTTGCGAGAGGCAGCCTCCGGGGCCAGTTGGGGAACAATTGGCAATCCCGACAGCTTGCTGCGGGGAGCAGAAAAACTGATTAACCAAGGCCGGGCAGAAGCGATCGCCATTGTTGCCCGTTTTCCCGACGATCCCGATAGCATTGCCCTGGCTAATTATCGCCATGGTCAGGGGGTGGATCCCCTTGCCGGGGCCGAAGCGGTAATTTCCCATCTGGTGGTGCGACAATTCCAAATACCGGCAGCCCACGCTCCCGCTTTAAGTCCGCTGCCCCTCGATCCGCAACTTTCCCCCAAGGCCGCGGCCGAAGAAATCGGTTATACTTTTTTACCCTGCGTTTTGGTGGGTTTGAGTCGCGCCCCCCAATTGGTCAAGCGGCCCGGTCCCGATGCTATTTGGAGCCGGGAGGTGGACGCGCTGATCGTTCCCGCCAGTGCGTGCGGTTCTAGCACAGTTTTGAGTTTTTGTCAAGAAAAAACTGTACTGATTTCCGTGCAGGAAAATAGTACAAGAATGAAGGTGGCCCCGGAACCCCTAGGGGTGAAAGCAATTAGGGTACACTCGTATATGGAGGCGATCGGTGCGATCGTTTGTCAACGGGCAGGGGTTAACCTAGCATCTCTTCGCCCTAATTTAAACTCTTTACGCTGTTTATCCGAGAATCCGTGACTAATTCCCCTAATTCCGAATTTGATCCCCTGACACGCACACAAGTCCTCACCATTATGGCGGTAACGGCGATTATCTTGCTGGTAGTCGCCAAAGTTTGGCAATATTTCGGTGCGATCGCTATTCCCGCCATTCGCTGGACTCTCCCGGATTTCCTGTTCGGATTAGCCTTAGCGGGGGCAATTAGTGGAATTAGTGGGCTTCTCTATCGTTTTTGGTCTAGTTATCGCCATAGTGCTAATGCTTACTTAGAATTAGTCATTAAACCTTTAGCATGGCCCGATTTAATTTGGATTGGATTACTGCCGGGGTTAAGTGAAGAATTATTATTTCGCGGGGTGATTTTGCCAGCTTTGGGCTTAAATATCTTTGGTTTAACCGTTTCTAGTCTAATTTTTGGTATCCTCCATTTTAGCGGTCCCCAACAATGGCCCTATGTTATCTGGGCAACTGTTGTCGGTTTTGCCCTCGGTTATACCGTCATCATCACCGGTAATTTATTAATCCCAATTCTCGCTCATATTATCACCAATCTCCTCGCTAGTTTTCTCTGGAAATTACAGCATAGGAGTTAGGGGATAGGGGAAGTGGGGAGATGGGGGAATGGGGAGAACAAATAAAACGCAATCTCCTGACTCACCGTTCGCTCAAATTTTTGAACTCCACCTTATTATCATGGCAAAAAAGCTTACAGCATAAAGTTTTCAGAAGACCTAGCGGTGGTTAACTTCGAGAAAATTAATACAAGGTGATCTCGAAGGGATCTGCTTCGCAATGTGCCAACTAACCTACTTAAAATCATAACTGCTTCATTTTCGTAGCGATGCCGCGGGCACAGCGAAGCTGACCGCCCAAAATAGTTCCTCGCTCCCCGCTTAATCGGTTAAAAGCCTTGCACAGAAAGCAGTTAGCCTCATTTATTGAAGCTCCCTAAGTTTAAAATAAGCGAACGGTGAGATAGGATTAGGTGTAATATCTTATTATTCCATGTCCTAGTGAGGGCAGATTCAGATACATATTTGGTTACATTAGTGCTGAAGAGGAGAACAGGAAAATGAGTGGTTCGACTAAAGACAATCAGGGAGCTAATATTTCTATTGGTAACAATGCCACTATTGGAGGCGATGTAGTTGGTAGAGATAAGATAGTCACTACAACTGCGACTGCTGAGTCGTCATTTTCTCAAGAAGAACTCTTAGAGCTTCTTAAACAATTAAAAGCATCAATCAAAGAGTCTTCCATCGATGGAGATGACAAAGATTTAGCCGTCGGTCAAGTCGCTGCTGCGATTAATGAAGCTAAAAAAGGAGGTATTAGCAATTCTCAGGAATCCCAAGAAAAATTTGGGCAATATCTCTCAAACACTAAAGATATCCTTGACAAGGTGAAAGATGTTGGGGAAATTGGAACTAAAGCTTGGCCAATTCTCGTAAAAGTCGCTAAAATGATCGGACTTTCACTTATTGTCTAATTTCTAGCCTCATTGTTTTCTACATACGGTTAACTACTTTTGAGTGATGAGGTAATGGCTATGGAAGACAGTATAAATAACCAGAGTACAAGTATCTCCTTTGGCGATCAAGCAATCGTTCGAGGTGATGTTGTTGGTGGTAACAAATATGAAATTAAATTTTATGCCTTGTCATCAACTTCTGTAAGTTGGAGTCAATACCGTCAAGAGGATCGACCTAGCCAAGAAGATCCCTATAAGTTTCTAAGTTACTATGACACGACGGATGCTGATATATTCTATGGTCGGGAAGTTGTCTCGGATTTACTGGTTGCCAAAATCTCTAGTCATAAATTAGTGCTAATTAATGGAAAATCGGCGAGTGGCAAAACATCCTTAATTAATGCTGGTATCATTCCTAGACTGGTAGAAAGAGGTTACTTTACCATCGTTTTTAGAGATTATGGCTATCCCACCGACCTAATTAAAGAGGGAATTAACAATCTTGAAAATGTCAATATCGATCTGAGTCATTGTCAGACAATGGCTGAAGTTTTAAATCAGGTACGCCATGAGTCGAAACGTCCCTTAGCGATTTTCTTGGATCAATTTGAAAGATTCTTTTTAAATTTACCAGAACAGCAGCAGACCAAGTTCACTCAAGAATTTGGTGAATGCTTAAATCAGATTCAAGCTTCATCAATTACCTTTATTATTTCTATCCGCCAGGATTTTTATGGAAATTTAGGAGAATTTTGGGAAACATCACCGGAATTTAATACTGAGAGTTACTTCTATTATTTAAAACCTTTAAACAAAAGTGAAGCTCTCAGTGCGATTAAAAAACCGTTGCAACGCCTCTATCCTAATATTATCTACGATCCTGATTTATTAGAGAATCAACTTCTACCTCAACTTCTCAAGGGAATTAATGAAGAATCGCGTGAGCAAGTCGAACCCGTTCACCTTCAGATTGTTTGTAACCGACTGTTTGATGAAGCGAGAACAAGATATCAGGAGCAACTACAAGCAGGAGAAACAGTTATTATCAAGGAAAATCTCTATCAAGAACTGGGTGGTGTTAAGGGGATTTTGCAGGGATATGTGGATGTAATTCTTGACCAATTTCTGCCTCAAGAACGGGAAGAAGCGAAGTTAATTCTCAAGCAAATGGTTACGAGTCAAGGAACTCGTGCTTTTAAGTCTCTCACGGAAATTTCTCAACAAATTGGTATTGCTCAAACGGAAATAGAAGCAGTCCTTGAAAGGCTAGACAGAAGCCGTCTTATAGAAACAATCCCTGGGGAAAAAAAATATTCTTTAACCCATGAATATTTAGTGCAGAAAGTAAATAAGTGGTATGATATTAAAGAATTAGAAATTAAGAAAGCACAAGAACTTTTTGAGAGATGTTTCGCAAATTGGAAAGTTTATCGACATCTTATTCCTGTCAATCAATTTAAGGAGATTGAACCCTTTAAAGCCAATCTTGATTTAGATTCTGAAAAAGAAAAATTACTTCAACATAGCTTATGGCGATATTATAGCGACCGTGGCTTGAAAGGATTAATTGTTTTGCTCTTCTCCGTGATTTCTGTTTATTTAATACGGGTCATTCCGAATGATATTGGTCGTTTAAAGGTAGAATCAATACAGGGAGAAAATTTGAATCATGCCACAAGAGTATTATCTGTGGAAAAGGACGGTAATGTAAAAGAAGTAAAAGTGAGTTGGGGACTTCCAGATTTGGGGGGTTTGCCAAAAGGATTTTACTATGTTGAAGTAAAAAACAATGGCTATCTTGTTAGGTATCCAGTAAAAATAGAAGGATACAGGCGTTATTTAAATCCTATCACTATCCAAATACCAACTGATAAGTTATCAGGAAATTTAACTCAAGATATGGCACTTATCCCCAAGGGCCAGTTTTTAATTGGCAATCCCCTTGAAAGCAAAAAGGAAAAGGAAAAGGAAATTGAGTTAGACAGTTTTTATATTGACAAACATGAGGTAACTAATGCTGAATATAGACAGTTTTTGCAAGAGATTGAGGAGAATCCAGCAAAATATCAGAAATTATCTGGAGATCAACTTTTCTATAAAGAGAATCCCCAAAACCATAAACCTGACAGGTGGAATCCGCCTTTTTATAATAAATGGAGTAAAGAACCAGATGCACCAGTTGTCAATGTCGATTGGAAAGACGCTTTCGCTTACTGCGCTTGGCAAGGAAAACGATTACCAACTGTTTTTGAATGGGAGAAATCTGCTTATGGCATATATAAATCATCTGACAAACCCCAAAAATATAATTATCCTTGGGGGAATAATCTTGACCCCACTAAAGTTAAAGCAAATACTGGCGATAAATGGCGAGATAAGGATAATTGGGATGATCGCCATGCGGAGAAAGTTAAAAGTTATCCCGATGGACAGAGTATATACGGTGTCTTTGATCTGATCGGTAATGCTTTTGAATGGACAGATATTTGGTATGTTGGCTCGTTAGTCGATAATGACATATCTGCTTCTTTGAAATCCGATCATAACAAACAACCTCTTAAGGGAGGCTCTTATGGACAAGACATAGCTTTATATCCGATCCATCAAAAACCGTCCCTAATAGATATTAGCCAAAAAAACCTGCAATATGGTTTTAGATGTGCTGTTTCTAAAGCCGATATTTGACGAAAAGCAGAAATTTAAAATATCGAGGAAAAATCAGTCATGAAACTTAAATTGAGACTTCTTAGAATTCACAAGGTGGTTTTACTTGCCTTAACAATCACTCTTTTGTGCGTGGTTCCTGTTTTATCTCAAGTATCTTACAAGGCAACAGTTAGTCGGATCGTAGAAACGAGAACTGGAGTTCAATTAAGTCAAGCTTCCCAGCTTAACCCAACAAATAACGTCAATCAGTTAACTCAGAATATTTACACAAAGATAAAACCTCCGGGCAATCCGTTACCGAAGATTATCATCCCTTTAGGAACTACTGACTTGAATAAATTCCAAAATATCCTGGCTTCTAAAAAGGTATCTGCTAACTATTATCAAAGTGTCGGTGAAACCCATGACATGGGAAAAGAGGGGGTGTGGGAGTCAGTTAATGTAAACTCACTTCGTTCTACTGACCCGGCTTATGCTGTCGTTCTGAGTAAGCCTAACTACGGAAAAACTAACCACTTAACTTTTAGAGTTATCGGTATTAACAATAATGTTCCTATAATTAGTTTTGCTAGTCCCGATGTTGCCCTAAAAGATAGTATATCTGTTGATTTTATCGTAGATACAGGCAATTCTGGGTTAAAGTCTGAGCAGATTGGTAAAGCTGTTGAAGCCAAAGATTATCGATTACGCTATCGAAGGGAGTATGCTAATTTTCAAGAATACAAAGGCAAAGTAGATATTTTAATAAGAAATACAATGATTCAGCAAGCACCGCCTCGAAAAGTAGATTATTTGGTTACTATCTCCCGCTAAGAATGATAAAAAACGATGATTAATAACGAGCAAATAACCAAAATTTTAGCCCATTTTTTAGTCACAATTACGCTAATTCTTGGCTTAAATGTATGGCAGATTCAAGTATCCGCTCAAGTTACACCAATTACTGACAAAATCTTTGACGAAGAAGTTCTAGAAAGCAATACTTTTGTTCTAGTTGAGTTTTATGCGCCCTGGTGTGGTCCCTGTCGTATGGTTGCACCAGTCGTGGATGAGATTGCTGAACAATATGCAGGTCGCGTAAAGGTTGTCAAAGTGAACGCAGATGAAAATCCGCGAACTGTTAGTCAGTATAACATTCGCAGCGTTCCCACTCTGATACTCTTCAAAAAGGGTCAAAAGGTCGATCAGATAATAGGTGCTGTTCCGAAAGCAACCCTAGTCGATTTCATAGAGAAACATTTAGGATCTAAATGAATAGATTGCTTATCTTCTGGATTTTTTGTCATAGTTTTAAAAAGCATTGAAACTTGGTCTAGGTTGAAAAATCTTAGACTTAACCGTTCCTACAGCATATTGCTCCTCTCACCGTTCGCTCAAATTTTTGAACTCGACCTTATTATCATGGCGAAAAAAGCTTACAGCATAAAGTTTTCAGAAGACCTAGCGGTGGTTAACTTGGAGAAAATTAATCCAAGGCGATCTCGAAGGGAGCCGCTTCGCAGTGTGCCAACTAACCTACTTAAAATCACAATTGCTTCGTTTTTGTAGCGATGCCCAGGCACAGCGAAGATGACTGCCCAAAATAGTCCCTCGCTCCCCACTTAGTCGGCTAAAAGCCTTGTACAGAAAACAGTTAGCCTCATTTATCGAAGCTCCCTAAGTTTAAAATAAGCGAACGGTGAGTTCCTGACTCTTGACTCCGAACTGCGAACCCCCAACACCCTAACACCCAACCTCTTTTTTACTTTTTACCTTTAAAAACATGGAAGTGCAATTTCGCGAATTTAATCCTTTTGATGTCTGGTTTTGGCTGGAATTTTCGACAGTTCCCTCGAATATGGAACAGCAGTATGTAGAAGAAGTTTTTGCTTCTTGGTTTTATTTGGGTAAATTAGGAGCTTTCAATGCCGAAAACCTACAGGTACAGGAGGTGGGAGTCGATATTAGTTATATGGAATACGATCCAGATATAGCCGAAAATGCCTTTATGTCACCGATGCACAATATGACCGATTTTGAATACTTAGGTACTTGGGGACGTTGCTGGTTTGATCTCGGTACTAGCGATCTTATTGCTTTGGATATTTTAATCAATGCCTTGACCCAATTAAGTAAGGATTTTGTCGATATTAAACGTTTAATTATCGGGGGAGAAAATCAAGATTGGCCAGTTGGCGATCGCAGCAATTATCTCTTTAGCGAATAATTAGGGTTTAGTGAAAAAGGGTTCTTCGGTTTGTGTTATGCAATGGAGGGGGTTTATAAGGGATGAAACCCTTATATAGAAAGACATTTGGCGATTTTTGTCAATTGTTTTCGATCTAGAACGAGCTAATCAATTAAGTCTCTTGCCGGATAAGGATTTAGTCGATTTATGCCCCCTGATCGAATCATACCAAG
>NZ_JASJFB010000360.1:0-9789 GCF_030065455.1 Microcystis sp. M53602_WE12
ACAGGCTATTTTAGAAAAAGAACAGGCTCTTTTAGAAAAAGAACAAGAACGACAAGCTAAGGAAAGATTAGCGGCAAAATTACGAGAATTAGGCATCAATCCCCAGACAATTTAGCCGGTTAAAATCTGCAAACGGCCATCAATAACCCCTTGAGTTACAATTATCTTGATTTGACTGGACGGACCCGAATGCAACTCACTCCCGAACAATACAAAGAAAAAATGCAGCGTCGCGTGGAAGGGCGCACCCTACTACATTCATAATTGATAATTTCTCATAGCTGTTATAATTAGATCAATGTCCCAGCCAGGGGAAAAACTATGACAACTCTCGACATTTTACCAGAAGTCACCTGTCCCCCCACGGATTTATGGAGTGATGAACCACCCTTGGAAAGTGATTTACACCTGCAACAGATCATAATTCTTCTCAGTTGTCTAGAATTGTTATGGCAAGAGAAAAACGATTACTACGCTTCCGGTAATCTGACTATCTACTATAACGAAGAACAACTGAAAAAGCGCGATTTCTGTGGTCCTGATTTTTTTGTGGTTTTAGATACAGAAAAACGTCCCCGCAAAAGTTGGGTGGTTTGGGGAGAACAGGGGAAATATCCCAATGTAATCGTCGAGATTCTTTCCGATTCTACGGCCAATATTGACCGCACTAAAAAGAAAATTCTCTACCAAAATACTTTTCGCACTCCTAATTATTTTTGGTTCGATCCTAATACCTTAGAATTGCAAGGATTTACGATACTTGAGGGACAATATCAAGCTATTTCTGCCAATGACCGGGGTTATCTATGGAGTGAACAGTTAGGATTATATTTAGGCATATTTGAGCGTAAACTGCGTTATTTTACCGCCGATGGTCAATTGGTTCCCACTCCCCAAGAAGCTGAATTACAGCAAAGACAAGCAAAAGAACAGATTCTTTTAGAAAAGGAACAGATTCTTTTAGAAAAGGAACAAGAACGACAGGCAAAAGAACAGGCTATTTTAGAAAAAGAACAGGCTCTTTTAGAAAAAGAACAAGAACGACAAGCTAAGGAAAGATTAGCGGCAAAATTACGAGAATTAGGCATCAACCCCCAGACAATTTAGCCAGCTAAAATCTGCAAACAGCGATCGATAACCCCTTGAGTTACAATTATCTTGATTTGACTGGACAGACTTGAATGCAACTCACTCCCGAACAATACAAAGAAAAAATGCAGCGCCGCAAGGTCATCCAAGAGGAACGTTTAGCCGAAAAAATCGCTGAAAAAGGTTTAATTATCGTTAATACCGGCGATGGCAAGGGAAAAACCACGGCAGCCCTCGGTATGGTTTTACGTTCCCTCGGTCATGGTTACAAAGTGGCGGTGGTACAATTTATCAAAGGTGCTTGGGAACCTGCCGAACAAAAGATTTTTAGTGTTTGGGGGGAACAAATCGAGTTTTATGCAATGGGGGAAGGTTTCACCTGGGAAACCCAAGATAGAGAAAGAGATATAGAGAAAGCCGAAGAAGCATGGCAAAAAGCCCTAACTTTTCTCGAAAATCCCCAATATCAATTAATTTTACTCGATGAGATCAATATCGCCCTTAAATTCGGCTATCTGGATATTCAGGAAGTTATCGCTGGTTTAGCCCGAAAACCCGCTAATTCTCACGTTATTCTCACTGGTAGAGGAGCTTTACCCGAATTAATCGAGATAGCGGATTTAGTCACGGAAATGAAGTTAATTAAACATCCCTTTCGTCAACAGGGAGTAAAAGCGCAACCCGGCATCGAATTTTAATTAACTACTGCTTAAGCGTTGTACCGTCTCTCCCGACAATAATCGATGAGTTTCGGCGAGAAGATAAGGAATTTTATTAGCGTGGGGACTAGCGGCTAAACAGGCAGTTAAATCGAGTTTTTCCACCTCTTTTGCCTGTTGACCGGGGAACCAATGACCCCCATTCCCCAAGAGATTGTATCTGGCCCTCGCAAAGTCGAGCATATCGTAGGCGATAGCGAGATTGCGTAACCAGAGGATAAAACGAATATTGATGTGATTGGGGGTATTTTCCCAGCTAGGTAAACCCACAGACCAAGTTTTCACCCAATTATCGCCTAAACAGTTGATCATTTCCCCTTGCAATCTCTCGATAATTGGCGGTAAAATCTCCTCGGCTCGATCGAGTAAGGGTAAAGTTTTCAGGTGTTCATCAAAATCTCTGGCTCGCGCAGCACCGATACTAAGGGTATGGACGGTCGGATGACTGAGACAGAATAGGTTATTAAAAACCATCGGACTGAGAGGAAAACAGAGAGCCACGAGCTTAGGGGGAGGATTGTAGAGATGGCCGCCCTTATCGGCGGGACTAATGATAAAAACCCCCATATCGTGCTGTTTTGCCGCTTCTATGGCTGGCCAGTTATGCTGAAAAATATAGTACCAGTGCAGATTGAGGTAATCGTAACAATTTGTTGCAATAGTCTTGACAATTACATCAGTTGGTGAATGGGTCGAGAAACCGATAAAACGAACTTTTCCCTGTTGCTGTAATTTTTTCGCCTCTTGCCAACAACCGCCCTCGGCCATAGTGTAATCGAGAATTTCAGCCGTGTTGATGCCATGGATACCCAACAAATCCACATAATCTAACCGTAAAAATTGCCTGGATTGCTCAAATTTACGGCGAAATTCCCGCACATCTTGACTAGGAGAAACTTTCGTCTGCACGATAATCTTGTCCCTCGGTAGTTGCGGCAAAATTTTGCCTAATTGCATCTCGGAAGTGCCGTAACCCCTAGCGGTTTCGATGTGATTAATCCCCACTTCCAGAGATTTATTGATGATTGCCTCTAAATTGCCTTGATTCTCGTCGGGAATTTGCGACATCGGCACATCCTGCCACTGAAATTGATAGCGCATTCCCCCACAGGAAAACATCGGCATTTGTAGATTAGTGCGACCGAAACGACGATACTGCATATATTCAGTTATCAGTTATCAGTTATCAGTTATTAGTGGGAAGTGGGGAAGTGAGGAGACCACTTCGTGCGCGTTGCGGGGGGAGAAGGGAGAGGGGTGATGGGGTTTTAGGGTTTTAGGGTTTTGGGGTATTAGTTGAAACTTCCCTATTTCCCCATTCTCCCATTCCCTATCCCCTGTTCCCCGTTCCCTAAATTTAATCGGATAAAGTGAGAATTTCGACACCGGTTTCGGTGACGGCGATGGTGTGTTCAAATTGGGCCGAAAGTTTACCATCTTTAGTAATAGCAGTCCAACCGTCTTTTAAGACAATATGTTGCCAGGTTCCCTCATTAATCATTGGTTCAATGGTGAATACCATGCCGGGGCGAATTTTTTTGCCCTTGCCACGAGTGCCGTAGTGGGGAACCTGCGGACCGGTGTGAAAAACATTACTGATACCATGACCGACAAAATCTCTAACCACCGAAAATCCTTGTCCTTCGGCATATTCTTGGATAGCCGCCCCGATATCGCCGATTTTACCCCCCGGCTGCACTGCATCTATGCCTCTTTGCAGACATTCTCTGGTAACTTCCACTAACTTTTTGGCCAGGGGGGAGGGAGTACCGACAAAGAAAGTCTGCGACGTATCGCCGTGATAACCTTCTAAAATCGGTGTGACATCGATGTTAATAATATCGCCGTCTTTGAGGATTTGATCGGCGCTGGGGATGCCGTGACAAATAACCTCGTTAATGCTAGTACAGATGGACTTAGGAAAGCCATGGTATCCTAGGGGCGCACTTTTGGCTCCATGGGCGCGAGTCCAACGTTCTGCCTCGTCATTGATTTCTAGGGTACTTACCCCCGGTTTAACCATATCGGCCAGATGGTCTAACAGTTTAGCCGCTAATCGTCCGGCTCGGCGCATTTTTTCAATTTCCCGGGGAGAGAGTAAGGTGATGGTATCGTTGCCCATGAATTATCCGACTGTTGAGAAAGATTCTTGTTACATTTCTTATCCTAGCAAAATCGGGCAGCGTTATTGTTTAGGGGGTTGGGTTATGGGAGTGGGAAGTGGGGAGATGGGTGTAGGGTGTGGGGTGTAGGGTGTGGGGTGTGGGGTGTGGGGTGTAGGGTGTGGGGTGTAGGGTGTAGGGTGTGGGGTGTGGGGAGAATAAATAAAAATAATCTCCTGTCTCCTGTCTCCTGTCTCCTATCTCCTGACAAGACAAATTAACCGAATCTACCGGCTACATAATCGCGAGTTTGTTGATTAACTGCATCGGTGAAAATTTTCTGGGTGGCATCACATTCCACCAAATGACCGACGCGGCTTTCATCGGTATTAAAAAAGGCCGTGCGATCGGATACCCTAGAGGCCTGTTGCATATTATGGGTGACAATGACGATCGTGTATTGTTGCTTCAATTCATGGATTAATTCCTCGACTTTGAGGGTAGAAAGGGGGTCTAAAGCGGAACAAGGTTCATCCATTAATAATACTTTTGGTTTTACCGCCAAAGCGCGAGCAATACACAATCTTTGTTGTTGTCCTCCCGATAATCCTAAAGCGGATTTATTCAACAGATCTTTAACTTCATTCCAAAGAGCAGCCCCTTTTAAAGCTGATTCCACAATTGCATCTAATTCACTGCGACTAGCGGAACGATAAATTCTAATACCGTAGGCAATATTATCGTAAATACTAGCAGGAAAAGGGTTAGGGCGCTGAAACACCATACCCACCTGTCGCCGTAAGGTATGAAGGTTAACTTTGGGAGCGTAGATATCTTGGCCAAAAAACCTAACTTTGCCTTTAACTGTCACCTGTCCCTCTAATTCCCCGATGCGATTGAGGGCTTTTAAGAGAGTGGATTTACCACAACCAGAGGGGCCGATCATGGCGGTTACTTGCCTTTGCGGGATTTCTAAAGAAACACCTTCCAGGGCTTTTTTGCTACCGTAGAAAAAGCTGAGATTTTCGACTTTGATCGCCGAATTAGCTAGAGACGTAGGATTGTTCATGAGAGAGGAATCGATCATAAGAAAAATGCTTAATTTGAGCGTTTACGAGTGACAAAACGGGAAAGAAGGCTAGTAATTAAAACTAAGATAATCAGGACTAAAGAAGCTGTCCAAGCCAAGGAATTTTGTTCAGGAAAAGGGGAACTAGCGTAGTTATAAATCAACACCGTTAAAGCCGGTGTGGGCGACCAAAGACTTTCTTGCCAAAATTGACTAAATAAAGCCGTAAACATTAAGGGGGCGGTTTCTCCAGCAGCCCGGGCTACTGCTAATAATATCCCGGTCATAATTGGTGCGATCGCTGCTGGCAGGACAATGCGAAATACCGTATCGAAACGGGAACCCCCCAAAGCGGAGGAACCGAGACGGTAGGACATGGGTATTAGTTTCAGCGCCTCTTCCGTGGTTAAAGCGATGATCGGCAACATAATCACCCCTAAAGCAAAGGCCCCCGCCACGGCGGAAAATTGTTTGGTAGTTAACACCAAAACCCCGAAGGAAAACACCCCGACGATAACGGAAGGGGTACTACTCAACACCACGATCGCAAAGCGCAGAATGCCGCCAATTTTGGAACCCCGAGCGAATTCCGAGAGGAAAACCCCGGTGAGAATCCCCAGAGGTATGCTGCCTAAAGCCGCTAAACCGACCATAGTTAAAGTACCCACGATCGCATTGGCAAAACCGTTGGGAACACTGGGATCAGAGCCAACTGGGGCGGGTAAAGAGGTGAAAACTTGCCCATTGAATCCGGGTAAACCTTCTTTGACAATTTGAAAGAGGATAGCGAATAAAGGCAGAATAGCGATAGCACTAAGAGCGATCGCTAAACCCGTGAGACCGTTGGTAAAAAAATGTCGCCAGGGTGACAGGGGTTGCTGTAAATCTTCTTCGGGAAAAGCTCCTTGGCTCATAAAATTAACGATTGCGGTTGATAAACTGTACTAATAAAGCCGCTACACTATTGACGGCCAAGGTAATAACAAATAGAATCAAAGCTAAATACATCAAAGCTCCGATGTGGATTTTTTCAAAAGCTTCTGGGAAGGTATTAGCTAGTACGGCGGGAATAGTATAACCGGGGGCCAAGAGGGAGGGAGTAATAATCGAGGAGTTACCGATTACCATGGCCACCGCCATAGTTTCCCCTAAAGCGCGCCCTAAACCGAGGATAATCGCCCCGACAATGCCAGAACTCGCCGCCGGCAACAACACGCGCCAGATGGTTTCCCAACGAGTGGCACCTAGGGCCATGGAGGCGCTGCGTAATTCGGGGGGGACGGTAAGCAGCACATCGCGACTGATAGCGGAAATAGTCGGCACGATCATAATGGCCAGGATCACACCAGCGATCAGCATACTTGGTCCCAAAGGTTGGGTATTAAACAAAGGGAACCAAGCAAAATTTTGAAATAACCATTCTTGCAGGGGTTTAAGCACGGGAATTAGCACGAAAATCCCCCATAAACCGATAATTACACTGGGAATCGAGGCAATTAATTCCACCAAAAAACCTATGGGATAACGGACACTTGCCGGCAAATAATTCTCGCTAGTGGTTAAAGCAACGGCGACACTGAGGGGAATAGCTAATAAAAGAGCCAGAATCGAGGAAACGATCGAACCGAAAATAAAGGGTAAACCACCAAATTTGAGGACGTTAACATCCCAAGTGGTTCCCCAGAGAAATCCCCAACCGAATTCATTGATCGCCGGCCGCGCATCCTGAAAAACAATCCAGGCCATCCAGAGCAGAAAAATTAAACCAGAGGCGGCACAAATCCAGACTAGGAGCGTAAAAATGCGATCAAATAAACCGGCAGTGCCGGGGTTTTCGTTAAGATTGGCTGCTGAAAGATCAAAAGACTCAACAGGTTCAGAAAAATTGGCCATAAAGTAGAGAGCGATTACCAGTTATCAGTTGTTGAAAACGCAACTGTAGGGGCTGAACAATGTTCAGCCCACAGAAAAGAAATACTTGCAGTTATTAGTTATGAGGTTAACTGGTGACTTTTTTCCATTTTACTGGAAAGTGGTGACAATCAAGCCCAAACTAATACAAAAGTATTTAGGTTTGCTGAAAAAGTACGGGCGAAGCATTCGGTTAGAAAATCTCCGGTTTCACCGATAGGTTATTGCCCGAATGCTTCGCCCCTACAGGACGCGGGCCGATGAAGACACAAGGTTTTGAACGACGATTCTCTCAAAATTTGCACCTGTTTCGCGAGAAAAGCCACAAAACCCTTACCTTACCTACATTTCACATTTATTCAGCAAACCCTATTTATTTAATTTTGTTAACTTCGGCTAAAACTTTTTGAGTCACCGATTGAGGAATCCGGGTAAATTCCAATTGATTGTTAATACCTTGACCGGTGGTGAGAATCCAAGTCAACAGTCTTTTAATTTCCGCCGCTTTTTTGTTATCAGCGTAGTCTTTCGGTACTAATAACCAAGTAATCCCGACGATCGGATAACCACTGCTCGGATCATCTACATTAGCGGTAAAATCAGCGTTAAATTTCACCCCTTCCATCGCCTTGTTAGCTTGAGCGAGACTGGGTTCGACAAATTGACCGGCTTTATTTTGAATTCTGGCGGTTCTCATGGTTGCCCCTTCGTTTTTGCGGGCAAAGGTATCTTGAACGTAACCAATCGAGCCTTCTGTTTGTTTAACCAGGGCCGCCACACCATCATTTTTCGGTCCCTTGAGAACGGTAAAACCCCAGTTAGGTTCTTTGCTGGTTCCCACTTTACTTTTGAAAGAAGGACTAATAGCGCTCAGGTGAGAGGTAAAAATCTCCGTAGTACCGCTACCATCAGCCCTAACCACTACTTTAATCGGTCGGTCGGGCAGTTTCGGATCTACTTGTTTCCAGTTGGTGATCTCGCCACTGAAGATTTTACCGAGGTTAGCCCTGGAAATTTGCAGGTTATTTACCCCGGGCAGATTATAAACCACGGCGACGGCTCCTCCGGCGGTGGGAACTAGCAGTAAACCGTTTTTCATCTGGCTTTTTTCCGAGGAGGAAGGAGCGGCATCAGAAGCCCCAAAATCGACGGTTCCGGCGATAAATTGCCGGACACCAGCACCGCTACCGACGGAATTATAGTTAACGGTGACACCGGTGGCGTTTTTATAGTCGGCAAAATAACGCTGGTATAGGGGCGCGGGAAAGGATGCTCCTGCACCGTTCAGGGTTTGGGCGAAAGCTTCTCCCATCGTCCCTGCTAAGGCCGCTGCCGTGGCGAAGGAGACAGCACACACACGAGTTAGGGTAGCAGTTGAGAATATCATAAATTTTCTGGTTGAAGAATCCTGCACAATTGGGAAAGTTGAACTTTCTTCAAAATATAGTTTAAGGCATAAATATTACTTTTAAATCTAGAAATATTGGAGATTTTTTTGGTTAAGATTTGGTAAAATTTCGGTTAAGTTTGATTTAAAAAATTCACAGCTTTTGGCAACAATTTAGTTAGACCGATCAAGACAAAAATCTATTGTATCTATTCAAGGATGAAATCTTAATTTAAACCATCTGTTGGGGAGAAATTGCCCGGATAAAGCTTTTTATCTAGAGCAGGCTGAATAAATCTAAAAACCTTGTTGGATAAGACTTTTAGACTTTTTCCCATCAAAAAGTGCCGATCTTGGAAGTGATCTTGGGGAAATTTAGGCACTTTTTCCCTGAACATTAGGTAATTGACCACCTGATACTAAATCCGTTGAGTATAGGTTACTTATCAGGACAGGCACTCATGCAACAGGCAAGAGGCAAAAGGGTGAATAAATAATCAGTTTTTAATAACCGGATTTAGTATAAAAATGGGTAAAACCCCACACCCTGCACCCACGAAAAACTTTTTCAGCAGACCCTAATTAGGGTTGATCAAGCTTTTTGCCGGTGATTTGGCTAATATATACCCGTTGGCTAATCTTTACTCCTGATCTGGGGATTGTCCGAAAAGATGCTCTACAATTCGCTTAACTTCTGTACGGATGCCGGTGACTTCGTTGCGGAAAAACTGTCGATCGCTCTCAGCTTGAGTGATAAATTGATTTAAGCGCTCGTTGGTTCGTTCAAGACTCCCTGCTATTGTCCTAACTTCACGGGTTAGCTGTGCTATATCTTCTCGATTCTGTTGCGTGAGGACAACGGTAGCCTGTAGTATGCTCTCGATCCGTTCTAATCTTTCATCCGTCATCGGTTACAATCCCTTTAGCGCTTTTTATCGGTCTCTCTACTTAGAATTATATAGGGCTTGCTGAATAAATCTAAAAACCTTGTTGGCATAGTTGGCATAGAAGGCGTGTTTAGTCTTAGCCATCTCAAACAAACTAAAGTCGATCAAGAAGCAATAAAAGAAGGTAGAGAAGAAGGTCAACAACGGGGAAAATTACCAGCAAAATTTAGATTATATTACCCTCGCTACTGCCTTAGACTTAGACAGGGAAAGGGGGCGAGAAGTTCCCGAAAACTGCCGTCAAAATCTCTCCGTAATCGGGCAATTTTATGAAACTAATTCTCTCCGTCCTGATGACTCTTTTTATCTTTGGTTTTGCTATTCGTTTATTGGCTCTGATTGGTTTCCCTATGATACTTTTAACTATTAGTGCCAAAGGTTTTCGCAATCAGTTAAGTTAATCGTTTTTCAATCATTCCCTGGGGAAAAAATTAATCTATCCCGGGGTCGTGAACAACGATTAATTATTAATCCTTTAACCAAAACGACCGCTAACATAATCTCTAGTGGACTCTTGAGCGGGATTTTGAAAGATTACCTCGGTGCGATCATATTCCACTAAATA
>NZ_JASJFB010000088.1:0-14667 GCF_030065455.1 Microcystis sp. M53602_WE12
AGCCAGTAGTCAGTAGTCAGGAGAATTAAGAATGAGCATTAATCAATTAAATGCTCTATTTGGTTATTTTATGCAATTTTATGCTTATTTTTCTCATTTTTGCCCTCTCAAAAATTAATTATGCAAGAACTCTAAAGTTAATTTTGTCAAGGATTGTTCAGATGCGCTTACCCTGCTAAAACCCCAACACCCTAAAACCCTAAAACCCCAAAACCCGACACCCAAGACCCTAATTTAGTGATTTAATAAAACCGACCACTGCTGCAGGAGATAAAAACTATGTGTATTCTCGGTTTTGATCCGGGTAAGGATAAATGTGGGATCGCGGTCAGGTCATCAACGGGGAAAATTTATACCCATGAGGTGATAGCATCGTCACAAGCGCTCGAGCGTTTAGCTAGTCTCTGTCAACAATATCCGCTCGAATTATTGGTGATGGGGAACCAAACCACCTCGAAAAGTTGGTGCCAAAAAATTGCCGCTCGTGTCACTATCCCGATTACTCTAGTAGATGAACGCAATAGTACCCTAGAAGCGCGCGATCGCTATTGGCAAATGTTCCCCCCCAAAGGATTACAGAAACTCATCCCCCAAGGTATGCGTCTTCCCGATCGCCCCATTGATGATATAGTGGCGATTCTGCTGATCGAACGTCATTTACAGTCCAAATAATGTCACACTACAAAATAGACACAGCAAGGTGAATTGACGATGCTCCTAAGTAAAGGTTTTGAAGTGGAAATGTACACCGGAACAGCAGCCGGAGAAATTATCGGTTTATCCGATCGCATTGTCAAGGATTTAGATGGTTTTGTCCGGGAACCGGATAGTCGTAACGTAGAATATACTACGGCTCCCATGACTAACTATGACCGTCTTTTATGCGCTACTTTAAAACCTCGTCTCGCTCTACGGCGATATTTGCGTCGTTTAGGCAATTATACCCTAATCCCTGGCAGTACCCTCTCCTTGGGCGATAGTCAACATTTTTATCGCAGTGACCCCCACAATCCCTATCATGACTATATCGAACAGACCTACGGCACTAATGTAGTCACGGCCAGTATTCATATTAACGTCGGTATTAGCGATTATGAGGATTTAATGCGTGCCTGTCGCTTAATTCGCCTAGAAGCTCCTTTATACTTGGCTTTAAGCGCTTCTTCTCCCTTTCTCGACGGTAAAATCACCGGTTCCCATTCCCGTCGTTGGCAAGTTTTCCCCCAAACTCCCGCTTATGTTCCCCTCTTTGAAAGTCATCAACATTTTGTCACTTGGACCGAGGAACAATTAAAACTCGGTACGATGCAGAATGTTCGTCATCTCTGGGTGTCAGTACGTCCTAACGGTAGCAATCGTCCCTATAATCTCAATCGTCTAGAATTGCGAATTTGTGACCTGATTGCTAATCCTATTAGTTTATTAGCAGTTATGGCTTTTTTAGAGGCCCGTTTAACTCAACTTTTACAAGCTCCCGAATTAGACCCCTTAATTTTAAGTCAATTACCCAGCAGCAATCGCAGCGAGGATTTATTAACTTTAACCCAAGAAAACGAACAGGCTGCCGCGCGTTTTAGTCTTGATGCCACCCTGAGACATTGGTACGATGGCCGGGAAATCTTAGCTAGGGATTGGATTAAAGACCTCTATGTTCAAGTTTATCCGATCGCTAAAGAAAAGGGTTTTAGTTGTTTCCTCTCTCCCTTACAAAAAATCCTCCGCGAAGGTAACACTGCACAACAATGGTTAAAACAATACGACCAAGGTATGGATGTTAAAAGTATTATCAAACAGGCGATTATTACCCTAGAAAAAGAGGAACGAGAGTTAGAACATAAATTATGTCAGCATATTCTAGTTGCGTGAATAATTATTTTAAGGCCATGGTAATTAAACCCTGTTGACCGAGAAGAATTTCCCGCAGCAGCGTACAAATTCCTACCCAAATAATCGGAGAAATATCAACTCCTCCTAAGGGGGGTATGAGTTGACGCACGGGGATTAAAAAAGGTTCCGTGGGCCAGGCAATAATATTAAAGGGAAAGCTATTTAAATCTACCTGTGGATTCCAAGTCAGCACGATCCGTAAGATAAACAAAAGGGTCATCAACCCTAAGATAATTGCCAATGTCCAACTTAATGCGATCGCTGTGTCCATAGTCTCCAATCCCGTCTTTTTTACCGATTATCTTCCCTAAAATATAACAGTTTTTGTCTCATTTAATCATCCTAATCGCCCCAGCACCCTGCCAGTTATTCTTGCCAACCTCCCGGGTAAAAATGCCGCCAATAAAAAGTCCCAATAGGGCTTGACAAACTAGCTAGACTTGACTTATACTTTTGTTATAATGGGAGTCCGTGTCGTCCTGGAGACCCTCTCTTTTCAGGCCAGATGCAGAAGTAACTTAAAGATGACAGAATTTCGCATCGAGAAAGACAGCATGGGAGAAATTCCCGTACCTGCCGATAAACTTTGGGGAGCGCAGACCCAAAGATCCCTACAATACTTTAGTATCGGTGATAATCTCATGCCCCGGGAGATGATCGCGTCCTATGCCATTCTCAAAAAAGCCTGTGCAATTGTCAATCAGCAAAAAAATCGTCTCAGTCAGGAGAGAAAAAACCTAATCTGTCAAGTCTGCGATGAAATTTTAGCCGGACAACACGCGGATAACTTTCCCCTCTACGTTTGGATGACGGGAAGTGGCACCCAGTTTAACATGAACATCAACGAAGTCATCTCCAATCGTTGTAGTCAACTGACGGGGAATCCTCTGGGTAGCAAAACTCCTGTGGATCCCAACGATCATGTTAATATGTCCCAATCGACTAATGATTCCTTTCCCTCGGCCATGTATATTGCCGTTGCCTTGGCAGTCAAGGAAAAATTAATTCCCAGTCTGCAACTATTACGGAATAGTCTCGATGAAAAGGCGCAATTATGGGCAAATATAGTTAAAATTGGTCGCACTCACCTACAGGATGCCACCCCTTTAACCCTCGGACAAGAATTCTCCGGTTATGTGGGTTTATTAGATGATGGCAGCGATTGGCTAGAAAAATGTCTAGAAAAAGTCTATCGTTTATCCTTGGGAGGAACAGCAGTGGGTACGGGAATTAATGCTCCCCCAGATTTTGATCGAGATGTGGCTGCCGAAATCGCTAATCTGACCAAATTACCTTTTATTACCGCCCCTAATAAGTTTACCGTGCAAGGTTCCCACGATGCTCTAGTTTTCTTGAGCGGGGGATTGAAAACTATCGCTAGTTCCCTGTATAAAATTGCTAATGATATCCGTTTACTTAGCTGTGGTCCCCGTTGTGGATTAGGAGAATTACAGCTGCCGGAAAACGAACCGGGTTCTTCAATTATGCCGGGGAAAGTTAATCCCACCCAATGCGAAGCTTTATCGATGATAGCAGTGCAGGTGATGGCTAATGATTTAGCGGTGACGATGGGAGGCGCCGGAGGACATCTGGAAATGAATGTCTATAAACCGCTGTTGATTCATAATCTCATGCAGTCTATCCGTTTGCTCACTGATGGTTGCGCTAATTTCTGTCAGTTTTTGGTGAAGGGGATGACTGCTAATCAAAAACAAATTGAGACTTTTTTAAATCAATCCTTGATGCTGGTGACTGCCTTAAGTCCCGTGATTGGCTACCAAAAGGCTGCCTACGTCGCTCATTATGCCCTAGAAAAGGATTTAACCCTGAAAGTGGCAGCCTTGCAACTGGGATACATCAAGGAAGCGGATTTTGATCGCATTGTTGACCCCGCTAAGATGGTCAATCCCTACGTTGCCGATGGTTAATTCTCTGAGGGGTTGACTGCCGTAAAAATCAGAGGTCGCAGGCAGGCACGGATTCCCATTATATATATAATTATAAGGCAAGCGGCGGGATTTGTCAAGCCCCGCCGGTGAAAATTTCCGCTAAACTTGGCTAATGATAGCGAAGAAAACAAAGAGAAAAACCATAAATGCCCCTGCCATGCGGAAGAAGGATTTAGGAAGATTAATAACTTTCTCCAGTTTCAAGAAACCCACCAGAAAATAAGCGGCGATTGCTAGGAGAATCGGGATAACCACGCGCAAGATTGTGCCAAGGGGACCAGAGAAAAACTCACCGATTTTATAGCGGGTTGTATTTTCTTCCGCATGAGGAGGAATAGTTACACTTGTCCAAGTTTCTCCCCCATCGGTGGAACGAAAAACTGTAGTTTTAGCGCCACCAAAACCGAATAAAGTTTTATCTTGAGCGTAATTAGGAGAAAACTGGACGGAGATACCAGAGGAAGGGATACTATGAATTTTCACTAGGGGTATTTTAGGATCACCAATTGATTTAAAAGTTTCTCCTCCATCGGTAGATTTAAACAAGCCATTTCCCTGTAAACTAACTATTACCGTGCGATCATTAGCATAATCAGGAGAGATAGCAATGGTTTCTACTGATGCCTGCGGATTAAACCCTGGTTTCTCTAATTTTGTCCAACTTTTAGCCCCATCTTTGGTGACAAACAAACCGGAAATTGTCCCAGCAAAAATAGTTCCATCACTGGGATAATTGGGAGACATTGCCAACTGCACATTAGAGGTTTTTGATAGGGGGGTTCCTTGGCTGACATTTTTCCAAGTTAGTCCACCATCAACACTTTGATAAATGCCCTCTTTTCCCGTGACAAACAAAGTTTTATCCTTAGCAAAATCAGGGGAAGCTACCATGGCAGGAGCATAATTACCAAAAATTCTGCCCACTTCACTGATATTTTTAACCGTATTTCCTCCATCGGTAGAACGAAATATTCTCCCCTGCTGATTGGTGAGAAAAAGAGTTTTATCCTTGGCAAAATCTGGGGAAGGAACTATCCTCGGACCGCGGACTCCTTCATCAATTTCGATAATTTTCCAGAAATCACCACTGTTATCGGATTTGGCAAATTTATTGCGTAAAAACCCCGCAAAAATAGTTCTATCTTCTCCATAGTTAGGAGAAAAGGCAATGTCAAAGAAACGCCGGGGATCTTGTCCTGATTCTTCGGGATCTTTACCAAGTCGATAAACCTCTAAACCGCGATTAATTGGTGTCCAAGTTTCCCCTTTATCCCGACTGATGAAGATATTGCCTACATAATTAGCCATGACGACAGTGGCATCCTCGGCATAATTAGGAGAAACCGCCATGGCGATAACTGTTCCCCGGGCTAAAGTTTCTATTTCCTGCCATTGTTTGCCGCTATCTGTGGTTTTAAATAAGCCATTAAATCCCCCTAAAAACATCGTATCTTGAACTATTTTTAAATCCATAAAATGGGGAACTTTATAATCATCAGCCTGTTTATCTTTGGTTAAACCCTCGCTCATTTTTGTCCAACTTTTGCCCCCATCTTGCGAAACATACATTCCCTCATACCAAGTGATGGCATAAAGGGTTGAATTTTGGGCATACTGGGGAGAAATAACGATGTCTTCGATGATTTTATCCTTAATTCCTTCGTTAACAGCTTGGAAGCTTTTACCATCATCAACGGTTTTAAAAATACCTGCTTCTTTTGTGCCGACAAAAAAGGTTTTATCCCTGTCTAAATTAGGAGAAAAAGCAATTGTATCCACTGCCCCCACATTAGCAGGTAAGGGGAGATTCTGCCAAGTTTTCCCCCCATCGGAGGAACTGTATAATTTACCCTGTTCATCCCCAAAAAAAATGCGATTAGGATTGTTGGGAGTAATAGCGAGAAAGGTTATCAGTGCCGTGGTGGGGAAAATATTTGACCAATTTTTACCACCATCTGCGGTTAAATAAACCCCTTTTTCTAATCCCACTGCTGCTGCTATATTGGGATCGGAAGGGGCAATTTGTACAAAGTTAATAAAGTTAGTTGCTAAACCCTGATTAACTTTCTGCCAAGATTCCCCCGCATCTTCACTTTTATAAATACCATCGGATCTTGAAGCTAGATAGAGAATATTTTTATTGAGGGGAGATAGGGATAAGGAACTTAATTCCCCCGTATAATCTAAACCTTGAATTAATCTTGTCCAGTTGCTACCTCCATCCCTAGACTTATAAAAGTTATTTCGCACCAAGATATATACTGTATTATCTGTCTGGAAATCGGGAGAAACTTCCACTTGACTAATTACATCATGGGGACGATGGGCAAAAGCAGGATTACTCCAAAGACAAAAAACTGTAGCGATTATCAATAAAATGAGATTAAACTTGTGGGCGAATCTCAGCAAACTTTGGCGATTAATCATACTTAAACTGCTAATATCGAGGATAAAAATTGACCTAATCTAGCAAAGGGCGATCAAAATTTGACCAAGGGTTCTGTAAGAGTATAGACGAAAATGGCTATTATAACCATTACTAAAATCAGGCTTATTTGCTATCAGCATAGATCAGAACCAATCTCTACACTTTGATTATTGTAGAGACTCATTGCCTTTTGTAACCCTTGTTTGAGACCAAGTTCGATCGCTTTTCTGGACAAGTCTAACACTTTCAAGATGACTTCGTTTTCTTGGGGGGTGAATCGGCCTAAAACGTGGGAAATAGTTGCTTTTTCGCTTGATTTACCGATTCCTATGCGTAAACGAGCGAAGCTTTCCGTGCCAACGTGGGCAATCATCGATTTAATACCGTTGTGTCCGCCAGCCGATCCCGATAGACGGATTCTCAACCGGCCTAGGGGCAGATCCATATCATCGTAAATGACTAAAATCGACTCCGGCTCCAGTTTATACCAGTCCAGCACCGCTCGCACCGATTGCCCGGAGCGATTCATATAGGTTTGGGGTTTTAAAAGACGAATTTTGCCCGGGAGAGGACTGTCACCTTCGGCAATAAAACCTTGAAATCGCTTGTTTTCCTGCCAAGATAGCCCCCAATCCCGTGCTAATGAGTCCACAGCTTCAAAACCGATATTATGACGGGTGCGATCATATTTGGGTTCAGGATTACCCAAACCGATAATTAGCTGAGGAATGATTAAATTAGGGGTTTTATCGGAATTCATAGGGGAAAATCGGGTTTTTAACCATGACCCGACTCTTATTATCCCCGAATTAGCACTCCGAGCGCTGGAACAAAGTTTCTAGATAAACCTTGGCACAGCTATTTTGCTCCTCAAAATTCATCCTTTCGGAGGATTGACAATTAAGTAGAAAAAATGATATAGCCGCCGTAAACACACCATCTTGATCCCAACTGGGGTGAGTTTCTAGATATTGTTGTAGGGATTGGTGGAGGATTTCGGGGATTTCTGCCAAGATACTGACTGATGTATTCATATCGTTTACCTCTGATCGGAAGTGGGGAAATCCCTGACTGGTGCAGTGGACAGTAAGGACTATTGTGAGCCAAGTTGGGGGGAGTTGCAATATTACCAGATGTAAAGGAATGCTTCAGAAAAACTTAATATTTACGAGGGAATAAGGGTTAGAGCTAGATTTTATTTACTTAACTTAACAGTAACTCAGTATCTATCGATGGGTATTTTGACAATCAAGATTAATTTTTTCTGGAAGCAAGTGCCGATTCTATCGCTGTTGCCTGTGGAAAAGTCTGGGTAAACTGTGGAAAACTGGGGAGTGAGTGGGGAAAGACCGGGGAATGTATGGGGGAAAACATCGGGGAAAAATAAGATTTGCAAATTTTAGTCAGCAGTGATGATCAAGACTACTTAGGGTTTGCTGAATAAATCTAAAAACCTTGTTGGATAAGACTTTTGGACTTTTTTCCCCTCAAAAAGTGCCAGCCATTGCGGGGATCGGGGGAAAATTCAGGTACTTTTTCCCTGAAAATTAGGTAGTTGACCACCTGAAAATCGGTAAAACCCCACACCCCACACCCCACACCCCACACCCTGCCCCTAGGAAAAGCTTTTTCAGCAAACCCTACTTAGGCACTCTTGCCAGAGTACCTTTTCTAGCTGAATGCTGGCTGCTATGCTTTTACCACCAATACGGAACAGGTAGCTTCTGCCACCACGAGACTACTAACAGAATCTTCGATCACCCGTTGAACTCCCGTTAATCCCCGGCTGCCGATCACGATCAGATCAGCTTGATAGATATTAGCTAAACGAATAATTTCCTCCGCTGGATCACCAAAGATGACCTCGATTTCACTAGGGGTAGCAATCTGGGATTGATAGCAGCGCAATTGATCTTCAATGATCTCACGGGAGGGGTGAGGGCGATCCACTGCCGATTCATCTCCCTCCTTACTGAGAATATGGGTGAGTATAATGCAAGAATTTGCCGTTAGAGAAAGGGAATTCAAAGCATGGAGGACTCGATGGGATGATTCCCCACAATCCAAGGCAACAACGATATTTTTAAACATTTTGACTAAATCCTACCGCTAAATAAATTTCCAATTAAGATTCCAAGGCAAAAAATCTATAGATAATTTTATAGGTTATTGCGATCGGTTAGGATTTCATAACCTGTGGCGGTTACTAGGACAGTATGCTCAAATTGAGCGGAGAGAGCATTATCCATCGTCACCACCGTCCAACGATCGCGTAAAGTTCTGGTATGTTTAGATCCCCCATTGACAATTGGTTCAATTGCCAGAGTCATCCCGGCGCGGAGTTTGACATTGGGTAACTCATTAGTGCGAAAATTAAATACCGAGGGTTCTTCGTGGAGATTTCTGCCGACTCCATGGCCGGTAAAATCTTCTACCACCTGGAAACCGTTAGCTTGAACGTGATCTTCGATCGCTCCCGCAATATCGAGCAGATAATTGCCCGCTTTTACCTGATTTATGCCTTTATATAAAGCTTCTTCCGCCACGCGGATTAATTTTTCGGTTTTTGGAGAGACGGAACCGATAGCGATCGTGATACAGGAATCCCCATGATAACCTTGGTAGTAGGCCCCCGTATCTACCTTTAACACAGAACCAGCTTTGAGGCGTTTTTTCGGGCTAGGGATACCGTGAACGACTTCGTTATCGACGGAGGCACAAATCGAGGCAGGAAAGCCATAATAACCTTTAAAACTGGGAGTAGCACCCATTTCGCGAATACGTTTTTCCGCATAGACATCCAGAGCCGCCGTCGTCATCCCGGGTTGAGCGATCTCGGCGATTTCCTTGAGGACTGTAGCGGCAATTTTACCCGCTTGTCGCATAATAACGATTTCTGCGGCGGATTTAGTTTCGATTCCCCGGCGGCTTTTCTGTACTCGCGGTGAACCTACTTGCTCTGGAGTTTTAGTTTCGGGAAAAAGCAGCTTGGTTAGGATGTTCATGGACAGTTGGCTGTCGAGTCTTTAACTTAACTTAGCATTTTCCCGGCGATCGATGACTGCTCTGGAGAAATCAAAAATCTTCCCTTAGGTGAGGAGACAGGAGACTCCGAGACAGGAGATGGGGAGATAGGGAGATAGGGAGATAGGGAGATAGGAGAAGGGAGTGGGGAGATGAGGATAAAAAAGACAAGAGACAACTATACTAGCCATAAAACCGAAAATTATCGCAAATTTATCTGACTTTTAAGATATTTTGAGCCGATAGCACATCGAGAACTTACTTTTGCAGGAGAGCTAAGGGACATTTAGAAAAGCTATAGTAGGGAAAAGGCTATTTTTCTGGCGAGGTGACAATTTATGGCAGTCAAAAAAGAGTTTTCCAGTTTTCAGGAACTGTTGCAAACCACTAATCTTCCCGTGTTAGTGGATTTCTATGCCACTTGGTGCGGTCCTTGTCAAATGATGGCTCCGATTCTAGAACAAACGGGAATGTATTTCAAAAATCGCCTACAAATTGTCAAAATTGATACAGACAAATATCCCAATTTAGCCAGTAAGTACGGTATTCAAGCTTTACCCACTTTAGTAGTCTTTAAAAATGGTCAACCGATCGATCGAATCGAGGGAGTGATGCAGGTTAACCAACTGGTTCAACATTTACAAACTCTGTTGTAAGATAATTTTGAACCAGAACTAGGAGTTAGTGTCATGGCAAAGGCGATTTGGAATGGTGCAGTGGTAGCGGAAAGCGATAACTGCGAAATTGTCGAGGGAAACTACTATTTTCCCCCCGATACCATCAAAGCTGAATATTTTCAACCCAGTAACACCCATACCATTTGTTCTTGGAAAGGAGAGGCTAGTTATTATACTCTCAGGGTAGATGGACAGGACAATAAAGATGCCGCTTGGTATTATCCCGATCCTAAACCAAAAGCCCAAAATATTAAAGGATATATCGCTTTTTGGCGAGGTGTGAAGGTTGAGAAATGATCGCCATCTACCCCGGCAGCTTCGATCCAGTTACACTCGGTCATTTAGATATTATCGAACGCAGTGTGCCACTATTCGAGCGAGTAATCGTGGCAGTTCTCTGCAATCCCCATAAAAACCCCCTGTTTACGGTCGAAAAACGCATAGAACAGATCAGTTACTGTACAAAACACCTGAAAAACGTTGAGATAGACAGTTTTTCAGGATTGACGGTTGAATATGCCAGATTAAAAGGTGCTAAGGTGCTGTTGCGGGGGTTGCGGGTTCTCTCAGACTTTGAAAAAGAACTGCAAATGGCACACACCAATAAAACTCTCTGGGAAGGAATCGAAACGGTTTTTTTAGCCACCACTAAAGAATATAGTTTTTTAAGCAGTAGCGTGGTTAAAGAAATCGCTCAATTCGGTGGCTCTGTCACCCATCTAGTCCCAGAAAACGTTTCTAGGGATATTTACTCATACTATAGCTAACATACTAAAATACAGTAATGAGGACGATCTGAACCTATGGCGCGCCGAGAACCTAATGATCCCAGAAAAGCAGTACCTAACACTTCTAATAGTGGGGTTCCCAGTCCACCCGTCGATTTCGATATCTATCAGGATCTGGCGCGTCTGCAAGAGATGATTTTTGATAGTTTCCATATCCCCCTCACCCGTTGGACAATCATCGATGAGGGACAGATATCCGAACAGATCGATCTCATCTATGAAACCGTGCCACCAGCAGTACAGAAAGCTTTGGCAATTTTGCAGGAAGAACAGGAAATTATCACTAAAGCGGAGGAATACGCTCAACAAGTCCTTCGTTCCGCTCAACAAAGGGCTGCCCAAATTCTCGACGAGTCTGGTATTATTCAACAAGCAGAACGGCAAGCGGCCCAAATTCGTCAACGGGTTCAGCAGGAATGCGAATCCTTGCAACAACAAACCCTCGATGAAATCGAACAGATGCGTCACAGCACCTTGCAGGAAGTGCAACAGTTACGACAAAAAACCCAAGCTGAATGTCATGAAATTCAAAAAGGCGCTGACGACTATGCCGAAGCGGTTTTAGAACATCTCGATCGAGAATTAGGGGAAATGTTACAAGTTATTCGCAACGGTCGTCAACAGGTAAGATCGAAACCAACATCTTCAAAAAATCTACCCGGAGAACGTCCTTAATCAGTTATCAGTTATCAGTTATCAGTTATCAGATGTAAGTTTTAAGTTAATTAGTTAGTTAGTTATCTTCATCTTTATCCCTGATTACTGTTTACTATTTACCGCTCGCTGAAAAGAACCAAACCTCCGATTCCTCACCGATAACTGATAACGGAATTTCATGAATAACTCCTCCTCGAATTCCCATCTATTCGGACGCTTTGTCAGCGGGTTATTCAGCTGGAAAATTTGGTTATTTGTCCAGATATTTCAAGGCAGTAACAGCTTTTATCGATTCCTGTATCATTATTTATATCGTCGTCCTAAAATCGATCGCATTCTCAGTAGCGATGTCATCTATATTCCCGATAAAAAACTTTATAGCATTCCCCTCGATGTGCTGAAAATGGAGCGGCAAATGGTTAATAGTGAGCGCCAGCAGTTGACTTCTATTACTACTTGGAAAGTTAAAACGATTCATCCCACCATCACCGAAACCGAGATACAACTCCACGATATTACCGTCGATTTACAACAGGTACACCTGATTAAATCAGACCTTAATAACTATGATTATACTAACACTCGCCGCTTGGCTCCTCTGGTGAAAACCTTACTTTTTGAAATTAACCCCAAAATTGCCAGTTTAGTAGAAAAGAAAAATCAATTAAATAGACTGCGAAATCTGGCCGCATCTTCCGAAATTTTTCATTCACAAACCCCATTGTACGATCGAGCAATTAATCAAGTCCAGCTAATTATTGATCAAGCGGAAGCTTTGAGACAAGAATGTTTAAAATTTATCCGAGAAACCCTGATCGAACGGGAATTAGTGCAATCCGAGATCGATAGCAATCTCGTTGATTGTAACCTCGATTTTGCCAGTCAATATCAACTAATTCAAGAAAAATATCAACTCTGGAAAGAAGAAGTACAAGCTTATTTTGAATTAAAAGATTCTTCCCTACCTAAAAATTAACTATGACCATCAGTATTCAGTATTCAGGAGTTAGGAGTCAGGAGCCAGTATTCAGGAGTCAGGAGATTATTTTTATTTATTCTCCCTTTTGCATGAGTGCATGAGTGCATGAGTGCCTCTCCTGATATGTAGCCTATACTCAACGGATTTAGTATTATGTCTAGTTTAACGGCAATTCGTGAACATATTTTTGCTTGGGGAAAACGCACCTATATCATGGGTGTTTTAAACGTTACTCCCGATAGTTTTAGTGATGGGGGAGAATTTGACAATGTTGAAAATGCCCTGCTACAAGCGATGAAAATGATCGAGGCTGGGGCTGATATAATCGATATCGGTGGTCAATCCAGCCGTCCGGGAGCGCAAGAAATTAGCCTAGAAGCAGAATTATTGCGAGTTATCCCCGTAATCACCGCTATTCGACAACAAAGTTCTATTCCTATCTCTCTAGATACCACTAGGGCGATTGTAGCAGCCCAAGGTATCGCCGCTGGGGCCGATTTGATCAATGATATTTCTGGGGGAACCTTCGATCGCCTATTATTGCCGACGGTGGCTAAATTGGCCGTTCCCATCATCCTCATGCACCTGCGGGGCAATCCGCAAACCATGCAATCTCTAACACATTATGACGATTTAGTCAAGGAAATTAAAGAATTTTTACAGAATCGCGTTAAGGAAGCTTTACAGTGGGGTATTGCTAGGGAAAATATTATCATCGATCCAGGGATTGGTTTCGCCAAAACTGGACGACAAAATCTTGAGTTATTGCGAGAATTAGGGCAATTTCGGGATTTAGGTTTACCTATTTTAATTGGATTGTCGAGAAAACGCTTTATCGGCGAGATTACAGGCAAAGATGACCCAAAAGAACGAGTTTTCGGAACGGCGGCGGCCTGTGCTTTAGCGATCGCTAAGGGGGCCGATATCCTGCGCGTCCATGATGTGGATGCGATCGTAGATGTGAGGAAAGTGGTGGACGCAATCGAGCGAAGTTGAAAATTTTTGCTAGTCTTAGAATCATCCACAGTTCGATCGAAATTAGCGATGAATAGCCAACTAACCAGCGATCATTGTATGTTACCCGTGATTCGATCTCCCCGGGATTATCAAGTTTTTCGCATTAGCGCTGGGGATACGAATCGTTTAGCGATCGTCTTCGATTCTACCGTAGCGGGGGATTCCTTGACCGTCTGTGTGGAAATTTTCGATCCCCACGGTCGCACCCCTACCCATCGTCATCATTTTGCCGTAGAAATGTTTTTTATCCTCAAAGGGGAGGGAATGGCTATCTGTGATGGTAAACCGATTCCCCTGGGGCCGGGGGATAGTTTATTAGTCCGTCCCACGGGTATTCACGAGATTAGAAATGTGGGGGACGGAAGACTTTATGCACTATGTTTTATGGTTCCCAATGAGGATTTTTCGGAATTAATTCGCAATGGTATCCCAGAGGAGTTAGACGCAGAAGATTTAGAGGTGTTGATGGGAACTATTAAAGGATAATCAAGCAATATCATCCCTTAAATTTTGGGCTTTTTTTTCAGGAAAAGAGCGATAAAAAAGGTAAAGGTTCCTCCCAGAAGTCCGAAGATTAGCCAATTTAATCTTGGATAGCCTTTATTGATAGCGATGACTGTAGCAATGCCACCGATGAGACAATGCCAGAAAAAAAGCAACAAGAATAAATCCAAACTGGGAGAAATATCAGCAATTAGTTTCATATTTTATCAGTAGAGCAATAGAGTTAATTGTTTAGATAGCAAATCTCTAGAATTTTTCCAATGACCGAGTCCCTGACCCGATTTTATGTTTATTTACATCTATAAGTATTTCTCTTATTTTTTTGTCCAAGGCCATTTTGTTCCCATCTCGGTTAAAGCTGAAAAAAATAGATAGAGAATAAGAAGGGCAACACAAAAGAGAAAAGTCAATAAGTCGTTATTCATCGAGTTATCCCTGATAGCTTAAAGGTCACTGATTCGCTACTATCCATTTGCCCACTACTTAGCAATTGCTGCTTTTCTAGACTTTTTAAACAGGATTGATTATTGTTGCTGTTGTGCCAAATAGTTAAGCACTGTGTCCAGAGTTAATTCTAAGCGTTCTGAGATTTGTTGTGGGGTTAAACCGAGGTCTTGCAGTAGAGGAATTGTTTTCAATTTTTGCAAGTTTATTCCCTGTTCAATTCCCTGTTCAATTCCCTGTTCAATTCCCTGTTCAATTCCCTGTTCAATTCCCTGTTCAATTCCATCTCCAAAAGCTTCTTGATAGAAACGAG
>NZ_JASJFB010000242.1:0-2821 GCF_030065455.1 Microcystis sp. M53602_WE12
AACCCTTATATAGAAAGGCATTTAGCGATTTTTGTCAATTGTTTTTTATCTAGAGCGAACTAATCAATTAAGTCTTTTGCCAGATAAGGATTTAGTCGATTTATGCCCCCTATCGAACCATAACAAGTAACGAAGAGCCAGAAATTTTCCTTGTTGCTGGAGAACTATGATACAATGGCATCAAAAAATAGAGGAAAAATTTTTTTATCATGGACAAGGTGTCAACACCAAGCCTATCAATTGTTATTCCGACCCGAGAAGGATTCGCTGACCACTGGTTTAATGCGCTGACCGAGGTCAAGGGAGAAGTAGAATTTATCTTGGTTCATCCACCAGGAGCACCTAAGTATCCCACGTCCGACCCTAGGGTACAGCAAATAGTCAGTCCCTTGCGGGGAGAAATTATTCAACGTGCCACAGGTTTGATGAATGCTACCGCTCCCTATACATTGACAATTAATTGTGATGAGTATATCAATCCCGACATTTCAGAAATTAGCCGTCAATACTTTTCCCGATTTCCTGATAGTTGGGTCATGAGACTTAGCCGCAAAGATGTTGAATTTGGTAAAAAAGAAATTCTAGAAGCTCCTTGGCTCTCACCAAAACCCATCGAAAAACTAGAAGTTTGTGGTAGGTCTCAAGGTAACTCTAAGCTATACGAACAAGGCAACTACTTATTGGAAATTCCCATTACTCCTATCGATAATAAATTTGATGTAATGTGTATTTTTAGAGGGAGGAGAGATCATCGAGGTCCCCATACAGAGAATTTTGACAAGAAGGTTTGGAAAACTTCTATAGTACAGGAAACCCTAGAGGATCTGGTGGGTTTAATGCCTTTTATTGGTCCGCTTAAGTATATTCCCTTTTGGTGTCTTGATCGTCTTTTGGGTTTATTTATTCAAGCTAAGTTTTTCGAGCAAGGCCAAGGGAAAATCATCGGTCATCTCATGCCATCTCCAGAACAGTTACGCATGGAAAACAATCCCCCCGAATATAGAAGACTAAATCGCTATGGTATTTTATCAGAAATTTTCCTAGTCAAGTGTTTTCCTCAGTATGGATATCTGTGGAATCTGGTGATTACCAATCTCAGGGAAGTTCCCCAAAAATATGTACTTTATCGACTAGGAAAAGAGGGATAGTCAGCCAATCATGATCAACTCACCAATTCTATCAATCGTTACTCCAACTCTGGGCAAATTTTCCGAATATTGGTTGCAACAACTTCTGGCAATTCAAGGGGAAGTAGAATTTATTTGGGTTTATCCTCCCGGAGCAGTTACCCCTTCCGTAGAAGACCCCAGAGTCAAAATTTTTCATAGTCTTTATCAGGGAGAAACGGCCCAGAGAGCCGTCGGTCTTCTCAATGCTTCCGGTCAATATGTGTTGGCTCTCGATGATGATGATTTCTTGCATCCCCAGGTGGTTGCCTTAGCGAAAGATTACTTTGATAATTTTCCCCAAAGTTGGCTCTTACGTCTCCATAAGGGGGGAATTGATTATCTCGATGAGGAAAAAATTAAAGCTCCCTGGCCGGAGCTACCCGCTATCAATCAGTTAAATATCTCTAGAAAAAGACAAGATAAATACCAAGATTTAGTGGAAGTTCCTATCGCTCCCCTAGATAATCCTTTCGAGTTAAGACTAGCTTTATGGCCCTACGCCAAAAGAAAAGATTTTCATGGCTATCATCTAGAACCTTTCAATAATAATATTTGGAAAACAATCCTGGTGAAAGAAGCCTTAGATGATTTTGTCCGCAATATGAGGATAGGAGAAATTTTAACTTGGTTGCCTCTCTGGGGATTTGATAGAGCTTTAGGGTTATTTCTGCAAGCGAAGTTTTTTCAAAAAGATATGTATATCGGTCATTGGATGCCCGAACCCAGTCAAATAAGATATATAGTCAGACCTTACTCCATGAAAACCCCCAGAATTCTTTTTCCTTCCGATGCTTTACTGGTCAAGCGATTTCCCCAGTATGGTTATTTCTGGAATCTTGTCTTCGAGGAGTTATACAATGGCATCAAGACCAAAATCAAAAGTCTCTGGAAAGCATGACTAATTATCGTGCTTCCTATGAGTTATCAACAACTCCCCATCTACTTCCTAATTCGCAAAATTCCAGAAAAGCTGCTGAAGGAACATGAAGCAGGGTGAGCGCATCCCAAACGCTATTGACAATTGGCCAATTTTGTGATAGGATTGCCTTCCATGCCTTTTGAGCGATAGCAATCAATTGAAATGCTTACGAACTCGACCCATTTGGTCGGTTGTTTCCTAAACATTGAGGTGGCAAATTCTCCTCAAATATGCTTGAATCGCCCTCTGGGTAAGCAACCCACATAAATTTTATTTTGTCAAGGATTGTTAGGATGCGCTGACCGTGTTGGCGTCGTGTTTACAAAGACATCTAGGATTTTACTTGAGTGGAGGAATCTATGTTTGACACAACAAAACCAATCAATCAAAAACAAATTATACAAATTGTTCCATTCTACACTAATGATGGAGATTTCAACGTTATTTTAGCTGAAGCGATTAGAGCAGAAACTGGTATAGTAAGCCGCTTGATCAACTATAAATCTCTCAGGAATATGGACGATCCCAGGGTTTTGTCTTCATCGAAAATTTGGGTCTGAAACCCCGCCGTTCTACGACGGCTTTACTGTTAAGTATTAGCACATTTACGAAATATATGCTAGTGTGAAAGGACATGGAAAAAGCCTATTCGTTTCGATTTTACCCCACACCAACACAAGAGTCGCTATTGCGGCGCACATTGGGCTGTGTAAGATTAGTTTACAACAAAGCT
>NZ_JASJFB010000656.1:0-6445 GCF_030065455.1 Microcystis sp. M53602_WE12
ACAGGCAAGGAAATCCGCACCCTCAAAGGGCATGATGGCTCTGTCAATAGCGTTAATTTTAGTCCCGACGGCAAGACTTTGGTGAGCGGTAGTGATGACGGGACTATCATACTCTGGGATGTAGAAACAGGCAAGGAAATCCGCACCCTCAAAGGGCATGATGGCTCTGTCAATAGCGTTAATTTTAGTCCCGACGGCAAGACTTTGGTGAGCGGTAGTGATGACAACACTATCAAACTCTGGAATCTTGGGACAGACTGGGGTTTAAGTGATTTAATGGGGCGTAGTTGCGATTGGGTGCGGGTTGATTTGCACAATCCTAATTCTGGTGTCAGGAAGGAGGATAGGGGTTTGTGTGATGGGATTTGATCCCCCCCTGCCCCCCTTAAAAAGGGGGGAGAATTTAGTATCTGGGGAAATTTATCTAAATTTCGTTAAAATTATGATAGAAGGAATAGATCAGAAAAATGATGAATGAAAACTACCCGCTACTTTGAAGAACAAGTCTTGGTCAAAAGACCCTATCTTAAGCGAGAATGGTGTCAACAGGCTATCCAGAATCCAGTTAGACGAGAAATAGAACCAAACGGACGCATTCGTCATTGGTTATACATTCCCGAATTAGGAAAATACTTGCGAGTTGTCACTCTAGATGATGGAGAAACCATTCATAACGCCTTCCCAGATCGTAACTTTAAGGAGTAAAAAATGAAATTTAGTTATTATCCTGAAACCGATTCTCTATACATTAGCCTATCAGAAAAAACAAGCACCGATTCTCAAGAAATCGCCCCTGATATTGTTTTAGATTTTGATAGCGAAGGAAAATTAGTTGGAATTGATATTGATCAAGCTAGTCAAATTGTTGATTTAACTCGTTTAGAAACTGAATCTTTCCCCCTTAATTCTGTTATTTTAGCTCAATCAAAATAGTCTATATTAGAATCAAATAGCCAAAGAGATAACCATGGCTAAAATCTCCATTTCTTTACCCGATGAACTGGTTAATTACCTAAACCAGAAAGTAGAAAATAAAAGCATTTTCATCGCCTCAATTTTACAACAATGGCGACAACAACAAGAAGCAGAAGAACTCGCCCAAGCTTTTTTAGCAGTAGATGAACTAGAATTAGGATGGACTGACGAATGGCAAACAGCAGCGATTATCAACTCGGAAGCATTATGGCTGAAGTAAAACTGAGTTCTAAACATCTAAACTCCTTAAAAAAATTTATTGAAGACGCATTAACCGAAAGACTGCAAGAACTTCAAGAAGGAATTAAGCGCACCCAAGAACGAATAACTTTTTTTGAAAATAAGTATCAAATGCAGACAAAAGAATTTCTCAGAAGATTTGAAAACAATAAACTGCAGCATACCTTAGACTTTGATGAATGGATGGGAGAAGCTTGGATGCTAGAAGCTTTACTGCAAGACAAAGAAGAAATTGAGGAGATAGAATTTGTTGATTAATGACTATTTTCAAGAGATTAGACATCTCATTGAAGCTTGTCCAATAGTTCAATCTTATAACCTCATTACTGATAGTAGAAGTCTTTATGTAGGGTTTGCGGCAAAAAGTACGGGCGAAGCATTCGGATAGAAAATCTCTGGTTTCACCGATAGGTTATTGCCCGAATGCTTCGCCCCTACAGGACGCGGGCCGATAATAAAAGTTTATGCTCAGAAAATTAATTAGGGCTGGCTGAAAAAGTAGGGGCGAAGCATTCGGATAGGAAATCTACGGTTTCACCGATAGGTTATGCCCGAATGCTTCGCCCCGAAGATGCAAGGTTTTCAACCACGATTCTCTCAAAATCTTGCACCTGTTTCGCAAAATAGGCCCCTAAAACCCTTACCTCGTCTATATTTCACATTTATTCAGCAAGCCCTAATTACACTCTTTTAAAAAGTTTCTTTATTTCGACAGTAGCTGTCAGTATCTCCCGTAATTGTAGCGTTTAGAAATGCCTAATCTTAACCAATTAAAAAAGCGAGAAAGTATGAGCAACCCTTCTCGCTTTATTATAACTAAACCAACGCCTCCACAGCGTCTGGAACCACTGCCGTCTCAGTTGTGGGATTTTCCCCTAGGTAAATTCCCAAAGAACGGGCTGTTTTGACGATAAAACCATCAGGATCAACGGGATAGGCACAGCGATGCTCTTGATGACATTGTTTGATAATTTTGATCACTGGTTTCAGGGGCAAACTACGCACTTGTCCCCCGCGCCAAATCACCACGCGATCGAGTTTTCCCTGTTCGATTAATTCTACGGCCTTAATGCCGAAAGCCGTGGCTAACAGTCGATCCATGGCCAAAGGAGGACGACTTCTTTGCAGGTGTCCCAAAGACATGGCCCGCACATCCATGGAATTGAGATAACAGAAGACGGGATCGGTAACGCACAAAGAGCGAGTTTTGTCAAATATTAATTTTTCTAAATAATCGGCAATATACTTCTCTTTTTGGTTATCTTCGTTTTTAACACCCTCAGAAATCACAATGAGAGCGAATTTACGACCTTGAGCGCGTAATTCTGCCAAATGGCGACAACAACCGTCGATAATTGCGGGAGTGAGAGCCGGGGTTAATTCGGGAATAAAAATCGCATCGGCACCCCCAGCAATCCCAGCATGAAGGGCTAGATGACCGGCATCTCTACCCATCACCTGCACAATCATCACCCTTTCGTGACTAGCGGCGGTAAAGGTGAGATCATACAAAGCTTGAGTAACGATATCGACGGCAGTGGTAAAACCGACTGCCCATTCCGTATAGGGAACGTCATTATCGATGGTTTTGGGAACCGCGATAATATTCCAATTGCCTTTCTGGGCGAGATCGTAGATGATATCGATGCTCCCATCGCCTCCAACGACGATCAGGGCATCTAATCCCAGCATTTCGTATCCTTGCAGGATTTTCGTGGCAATTTCTGGGTTTTCGGGATGTCCTTTGCTCAAAGAACCCAAAACACTACCACTAAGAAACTGCAAAACGTCTAATCCTTTCAAGACCCCGGGTAGGTTATAGCCATGCTGAGTCAGGATCAAATCTTCGGGGTGATATTTTCCCTCGGCAATCTGCATAAAACCGTCGGTCCCGTAGGGAATGCCGTACACATCCCAACCCTTGAGTTTTGATGATTTCACCACGGCACGAATTACCGCGTTTAACCCCGGGCAATCGCCACCACTGGTCAGAATGCCGATTTTTTTCTTTTGATTCTCGTTCATAGTTATATCCTCCTGGATTTTTTTGTCAGTTATCAGTTATCAGTGATCAGATGTAAGTTTTCAGTTTTCAGTTAAGTAGCTGGTTATAATTAAATTAAAAATCGATTTTAGGTTCGATCCCCCCTGCCCCCCTTGATAAGGGGGGTGCCGATCCCCCCTGCCCCCCTTGATAAGGGGGGTGCCGATAGGCGGGGGGATCCCCCTTGATAAGGGGGGTGCCGATCCCCCCTGCCCCCCTTGATAAGGGGGGTGCCGATAGGCGGGGGGATCCCCCTTGATAAGGGGGGTGGCTGATAATTTTTAACGCCTACCTACTTAAGTTTTCAGTTCACTGATTACTGATTACTGATCACTGATCACTGAAAAAAGCTTCCCACTTTTATTTGCTGGTGGTTTGAAAACGTTTCCAAACAGGTTCGTAACTTTGCAGAGCTTTCATGTACTGTACCCGTTCAAAAGCAGTGGGATCGGGGCAATTCATTTGACTCATACTGCCAATTAACTGCTCGATCGATTCGTACTCATTTTCTTCCAACCAATGCAATAAACCCTGTTCGATCTTGGTAATTTCCTCCAAACCGTGGCGTAATAAAACACTAACTAACATGGTCGCTTTTGCCCCCACCATCATCATTTTGATCACGTCGATGGCGTTATGAATGCCACTGGTAGCGGCAAAATCCGTCGGTACACGACCGTAAAGCATAGCAATCCAGCGCAGGGGTAAACGCATTGCTTGGGGATTACTGAGGATAATATTGGGGTGAACATCCAAGGTGTCTAAGTCGATATCCGGCTGATAGAAACGGTTAAATAATACCAACCCATCGGCCCCCGCTTCCGCTAATTGTTTAGCCATATTGGCCGTATTGCTAAAGTAGGGACTTAACTTCATCGAGACGGGAATTGATACCTCCGATTTGACAATTTTGAGGATATCAATATAGTTTTGTTCGACGTGATTTCCGGTTAATTCCAGGTCGTTGGGAACATAATAAACATTCAACTCCAAAGCATCAGCGCCCGCTTGTTGAATTTGAATGGCATACTCCAACCATCCCCCAGAGGTCTCACCGTTGAGACTGGCAATAATGGGAATATCGACCATTTCTTTGGCTTTGCGAATATGGTTGAGATATTCGTCGGAACCAACGTGAAAAACCTCCGGTTCGGGAAAATAAGTCAAAGCTTCCGCAAAACTCTCGGCTCCGTGGGTAAAATGATGGTGTAGAGCCAGTCTTTCCTGTTTAATCTGCTCCTCGAAAAAGGAGTGTAAAACCACGGCAGCGGCTCCAAAGTCTTCCATTCTCTTGATATTGTCGATATCCTCGCTCAAGGGTGCGGCCGCACCGATGACTAGCGGCGATCGCAATTGTAAACCCATGTAGGTAGTGTGTAGATTCATAACTATTCGTTGCTCCCTGTACCTTTTGCTGCTAAATACTGATACATTTGCCAGCGCGTATCCACATCTGCTTGTGCTTCTTTGAGCAGACGTTTAGCTTCCTCCGGCTTACTGGTGGCCAACATCTTAAAGCGATTCTCCGAGTAGAGAGTTTGCGCTACGGTAAGCTTAGGCGCACGGCTGTCCAATTGCAGGGGATTTTTGCCTTCTTTAGCTAAATCGGGATGATAACGGTACATTAACCAGCGACCGCTTTCCACCACTTCTTTTTGATGGTTCATGGCGGTGGTCATGTTGATCCCGTGAGCAATACAGTGAGAATAGGCGATAATTAACGATGGCCCGTTGTAAGCTTCCGCTTCTAGGAAAGCTTTGATAGTTTGCTCGTTTCTTGCCCCCATAGCCACGCTGGCCACATAGACGTTACCGTAGGTCATGGCCATTAAACCGAGGTCTTTTTTCGGGCTGGGTTTGCCACCAGAAGCAAATTTAGCTACGGCGGCCCGAGGAGTAGCTTTCGAGGCCTGGCCGCCCGTATTCGAGTAAACTTCCGTATCCATGACCAAAATATTCACATTGCGACCACTGGCTAAAACGTGATCTAAGCCACCATAACCGATGTCGTAGGCCCAACCGTCACCCCCGACAATCCAGACGCTTTTCTTGACCAGATAATCGGCCACGGATAACAACATTTTCACCTGCGTGGTCGGGGTTAATTGCCCTAAACGGGATTTTAGGGCCTCTACCCGTTGCCGTTGTTCGTAAATTTCCGCTTCATCGACTTGGTGACAATTGAGAATATCTGCCGCTAGACTTTCTCCGATTTCACTAGCGAGGGTTCCTAAGAGTTCGGCGGCAAATTCTGCCTGTTTATCGATGGAAACTCGGAATCCTAAGCCAAATTCGGCATTATCTTCAAAGAGGGAATTCGACCAGGCCGGCCCGCGACCTTCGGCGTTAACTGCCCAGGGTGTTGTCGGTAAATTACCTCCGTAGATAGATGAACAACCGGTGGCATTAGCCACTATCATGCGATCGCCAAATAGCTGACTGACCAATTTAACGTAGGGAGTCTCACCACAACCGGCACAAGCGCCGGAAAACTCAAAGAGAGGTTCCTGCATTTGCTGATGGTTAATTTTATTGAGATTTAGGCTTAATCGGTCTGGATTAGGCAAATTAAGGAAGAAATCCCAGTTAACTCGTTCCTGTTCCCGCAGGGGCAATTGGGGAGCCATATTAATCGCTCTTAGACGCGGTTGCGATTTGTTTTTAGCGGGGCAAACATCAACACAGAGACCGCAACCGGTACAATCTTCGGCGGCCACTTGGATGGTGAATTTTAGCCCTTTCCAGTCGTGATCCTTGGCATTAGCGACTTTAAAGGTTTCCGGGGCCGTGGCTAATTCGGCCTCATCATAGACTTTCGAGCGAATAACGGCGTGGGGACAAACAAGAACGCATTTACCGCATTGAACACAGACATCCGCATCCCAAACGGGGATTTCTTGGGCAATATTGCGTTTTTCCCATTGGCTAGTGGCGGTGGGATAGGTCCCATCGTTGGGAAGGGCGCTAACGGGCAATTCATCCCCGTGACGGGCGATAATTTTGCCGAGGACTTCTTGGACGAAAGTGGGTGCGTTGTCGGGAATCGGTGGTCTTAATTCAAAAGCTTCAGGGGTGACAGTGGCGGGAATTGGGACTTGATAGAGGTGTTCTAGGGCAGAATCCACAGCTTTGATGTTCATCTGCACGATTTCTTCGCCTTTCTTGCCGTAGGTCTTGCGGATGGCT
>NZ_JASJFB010000060.1:0-4946 GCF_030065455.1 Microcystis sp. M53602_WE12
AAAAAAAGAGGGCAACAAAGCCTGAAACGACCGACGACCGGCTACTGACTCCTGACTCCTGACTCCTACCCCCAGGAAAAACTTTTTCAGCAAACCCTATGTAGGGTTTACTGAATAAAGCTAAAAACCTTGTTGGATAATATCTTTAGGCTTTTTTGAAATCAAAAAGTGGGGGAAATTTAGGCACTTTTTCCCTGAAAATTAGGTAATTGGCCACCTCAAAACTGGTAAAACCCCACACCCCACACCCCACACCCCACACCCTACCCCCACGAAAAACTTTTTGCCGCAAACCCTAGTTAATCTTTGGAGAGAATTAAATGATTTTTCTCCGTTAATTTTGCCATCCAACCCGGTTCAATCACAATCGTGCTGATTTTTTCGATAATAATTGCAGGTCCGGCCAGACAATCAAAAGGTTGCAGATCTGAACGCTGATAAATTGGCGTTTCTCGCCATTGATTAGCCATAAAAACCGCTACTCGATCGAGGATAGGAGGTAATTCTCCCATCGGACGGGAGCGAGTTAAAATTGCTTCTTTGGGACTGTCCATAGTCTGGATCAATTCCACGGCAATCGACTCAACAATTAAAGCTTTTTGTTCTTGCTTAAACCCATAACGTCTTTGATGTTCCCGTTCAAAATCCTGACGCATTTGATCGCTAAAATTAACCGCTAAAGTGGCATCACTGCCTTGATATTTTAAACTAACTTGCTGCCGCACCTGATTATAATCCTCTAATTCCCGACCCGCTAAAACTTCTAATTCGTTCATTTCCGTGAGCAACTGCCCGATTAAATCGGCATTTAACGGCTGTTCGATCGCTTTTTCTTTAATTACCCTCAAATCGGCCAAACCCATGCCGTAGGCGCTTAAAACCCCGGCATAGGGATGGAGAAAAATACTTTTCATTCCCAGAGTATCGGCAATTAAACAGGCCACTTGACCCCCGGCACCGCCAAAGGTACAAAGAGTATAATCACTGAGATCATAACCCTTTTGTAGAGAGATTTTTTTAATCGCATTAGCCATATTTTCTACGGCAATTTGAATAAACCCCGCAGCCAGCAGTTCAGGACTATTATTACCCCCCATTGTTGCCACCAATTCTTGAAACTTTGTCAGCACAATCTCTCTATCTAGGGGTAAATTTCCCTCTTGTCCAAAAATAGCGGGAAAATAGGCAGCTTGAATTTTTCCTAACAAAACATTAGCATCGGTAATTGTTAATGGTCCACCCCGTCGATAACAGGCAGGTCCCGGATTAGCTCCGGCACTTTCTGGTCCGACCCGAAAACGATAACCATCATAGACTAAAATCGAACCCCCACCAGCGGCCACGGTGTGAATACTTAACATCGGCGCTCGCATTCTTACGCCAGCAATTTCGTTATCTGTTTGGCGCTCGTATTCCCCTTGAAAATGAGAAACATCGGTGCTAGTTCCTCCCATATCAAAACTGATAATTTTACTAAATCCCGCCCTTAAACTGGTTTGTACTGCCCCGACTATTCCCCCCGCAGGACCAGATAAAATGCTATCTTTACCCTGAAATTTATCGGCGGTGACTAAACCGCCATCGGATTTCATAAATAACAAGCTAGTTTTCGGTAATTGCTGGCTAATACTATCAACATAGCGGCGTAAAATTGGCGATAAATAGGCAGAGACTACCGTGGTATCTCCCCGGGATACCAGTTTCATTAAAGGACTGACTTGATGGGAAATGGCTAGATGAGTAAAGCCGATTTCTTCGGCAATGGCTGCCACTTGTTTTTCGTGGTCGGGATAACGATAACTGTGCATAAAAACAATCGCACAACTTCGGATACCCGCTTGATAAACTGGTATTAAATCGGCTTTAACTTGGGCGGGATTAACGGCGATTAATTCTTGTCCTTGACGATCGTACCGTTCGGCCACTTCGATAACTTGTTCGTATAATAAAGAAGGAAGAATAATTTGACGGGCAAAAATATCGGGGCGATTTTGATAGCCAATTCTCAAGGCATCTTTAAAACCTTTGGTGATTAACAAAACCGTGCGCTCTCCTTTTCTTTCTAACAGCGCATTGGTGGCTACCGTTGTTCCCATTTTAATCACTTCGATGTTATCTAGGGAACCGCTAATATCTTTGATCCCTTGAATGACTGCATCTGGGTATTTTTCGGGATTTTCCGAGAGCAGTTTATAGAGAACAATCCACTGTTGATCGGCAAGGGGAACAATCAGAAATCTAGCGGCATCTCTAGCTAGTCGTTCAATAATTTCTGGTTGATCGATTATCGCCACGATATCGGTAAAAGTTCCCCCTCGATCGATAAAAAATTTTAACATAATCCCTTCCAGTTCTCAGAATCAATGAACAATTGCGCCTAATCCTTTTAAAATAAACTAGATTGATTTATCTGAGTAAGCAAAATGTCCACAGGAATCGCTATCTTAGGGGTAGGACGTTGGGGAGTCCATTTCGTCCGTCATTTTTCTCAACATCCCTCAGCACAAGTAGTGGCGATCGTTGACTCCTCCCCTGAAAAACTTCATCTCTGTCGCGATCAATTTAATCTCGATACTAATAAGGTTATTTTAGCCAATGACTGGGAATCAATTCGTCTTCACCCCGAAATCTCGGCTGTAGTCGTCGTTACTCCCGCCATCAGTCATTATCCCCTGATTAAAGATGCTCTTAATTTAGGTTATCACGTCCTCGCCGAAAAACCCTTAACCCTCAATCCCCAAGAATGTGGCGAATTAACAGCATTAGCGGCGAAAAAACAGCGTATTTTATTAGTTGATCATACCTATCTTTTTCATCCGGCCGTTATCACCGGACAAAAAGTCCTGCAATCCGGGGGTATCGGTAAACCTCTTTATGGTTATGCCACTCGCACCCACCTGGGGCCAGTTCGTCAGGATGTGTCCGCTTTGTGGGATCTGGCTATTCACGATATCTCGATTTTTAATCATTGGCTTGATAGTACCCCTGTATTAGTACAGGCAAGGGGAACCTTCTGGCTACAACCTAATCTAGCCGATTTAGTCTGGTTAACCCTGATCTATGGCGATGGTTTTCAAGCGACTATTCACCTTTGTTGGTTGAATCCCGATAAACAGCGACGTTTAGGGATAGTTGGCAGCGAAGGGACTTTAATTTTCAATGAATTAGACTCTCGATCGCCTTTAACCCGACAAAAGGGCCATTTTGAGCGTCAGGAAGCCTATTTTATTCCCCGGGGACAGGAGACGGAATCTATCCCTATTGCCGATGGTGAACCCCTGAAAGCATTGTGCGAACATTTTTTAGAGTCGGTGGCTACGGGTGTCGATTCTCCTGTATCTTCGGGATCGGTAGGGACGGAATTAGTCAAAATCCTCCAGGCAGCAGAATTATCTCTAGCCAGAGGTGGAGAAATCCTGCGCTTAGAATAGGTAAAAATGGGATCGATAGGTAGGGTCTGCTGAAAAAGTTTTTCGTGGGTGTGGGGTGTGGGGTGTGGGGTGTGGGGTGTGAAGTATAACCTGATTTGCTATTGACGAGGAGTTTGTACGGCGTTAGATTTATTAGAGGTTTTCTTAATTTGTACCCAGTAAGGGGGTATCGGAAATTCTGTTAATCCTTCCTGCAGCACAGGTTATGGCTTTTTGTCAATGGGGAAGTCCAGAACCCGATCGGTGCGTAGCGCGCTCGATCGCTAACGGCTCAAATCAGCGACGGCATTAGAAAGCAAGCTCGGCAGCGACGAATTGCGACCGTCCGCTGCCACGCAGTGTTAGCTGGTGGTTCAAGGAAATAACTCAAAGTAATCGCAGTGACTTGGACGAATAATCGAAAAATCTCGGCGATCAAGTGTGTAAACGCGAGTAATAGTAAGCCTTTCAGCTATGGCAATGATCGCTGCATCTGTAAAGTCAAGCTGATTGTCAGCATATTGTTCCAATATCTCATGCACTCGTACCAAGTCTTCTGGGATTACAGGTTCAACTTGAACCGCATCAGGTGTCATACTGGATACAAAACGGCGCATTGCTTGGTGGCCCAATCTTGATGCAATCAGATAGCAGACCTCAGGCAGGACAACGACAGGTAGAACCAATGGCTCATTCACGCTTTGAGCAATAGCCAACACCCGTTGATGATTGCGATCGCCCTGATCGGTCAAGGCAAACAAAAAACTGGTGTCAAGTATCGCCGTCATACTGAATTGCTTGGCTTAAGATTCCAGCCGGACACCGGATCAATCTCATTGCCTAGAATCTCTTCATCACGTTCTGAAATATCCTGTTGACCAGAGTTGCCTAAACCTGCAACTGCAAGCAGAAAACTAGAAGAATGAGTGGTCAGTTCTCTTTGATAGGCTGCTTTATAGCGAAGATAGTCAAGAAAATTAGACAGTTCCACTAAAGCCTCATCAGGGAGAGCCTTGACTGCTTCAATTAGCGGTTGCCGTTCTATAATGCTTCTATCCATTACTAAATCTTAGATTAGGACTTCTCCTATTTTACTCCTCAACTCAACGAACAGGCTCACTTACTAACTATCACAGCAGGTAACACCTGAATACAGTCCGCACAAATTGGCATGAAGTCAAAGATCACAGTTGGGGGTCTGCCGTTAACCTAACCCACCAGAGCGGCGTACTGCTACGCAGTGCCTTCGGCATCGCACTTAAATCCCACATTCCGCACCCTCAACTGTCACATTGAAAATTTTATCTAAATCGTCAAAACGATTGCCGGCTCTGAATTACAGGCTAATTTGTTTGCCCAGCAGACGCACAATTAGCCCTAAAAATCTGATAGCTCTGATACCAAATTATTGAGATAAACTCTCATTAAGCTGGCGAACGCTGACTAGAGTGTGACACTTCATAATTCTTAGTAATCGCTAAAAGTCTTACTATACAAGGGCTAGAGCAACTTTTGATTTCAACGACTAGGGTGCGG
>NZ_JASJFB010000130.1:0-14845 GCF_030065455.1 Microcystis sp. M53602_WE12
GAGTTAAAAGCCCCGATGGGTTACGCTACCGCTAACCCATCCTACAAATGATTGTGCCTCCCTACTTATGTTTTTTGGCAGTCGATGTTCTGTATCCCAGACTAGATAAGATTTTCAGATATCTTGTTCCCCTGTCAGCAGAATTGCCCTTAAACCATCCTCAGCCATACAAGCAAAGAAAAACGAAACTTTTGCTTTGAGGATATCTCCTGACTGGTAGGATAAAAATAAACCATAACTAGGCAGTTTAACCTCCACGCCGCCGAGGCCACACCTTTAATCATCAAAGGAAAAGTATTTATATGTCTAAAAATCAAGTGTTCGACTTTTTCGCCTTAGCCGCTAAAAACGAAGAATTGGGTCAAAAAATGCGCTCAACCCAAGATCCTCAGCAATTACTAGAGATAGCTCGCTCGCAAGGCTTCGATTTCTCCCTTCCTGAATTAGAAGCGGCACTCAAATCCTTGCACGAGAGTCCCGACTTTTTCCAAAAGTTAGCTCATGCAGTGTTAGAAGTTTTCAGTCCTAACCACGATAATTATCCCTCGATCGGTGTCCAACCCTACGAAGGTGAGATCGATCGCTAGAATCAGTGATCAGTGATCAGATGTGAGTTTTCAGTTCACTGATTACTGTTCACTGTTTACTGATCACTGAAAAAGGCTCCCCTTCTCCCCACTCCCCCACCCCAGCCGTATATAGTATAAAAAAATTATAAAAAAGCCGAAATCAGGGAAAATAGGCTTTTATCTGCCAATAAATCCAGCAGAGACAAGCAAGCCGCCAAGAGAAAACTTAAAGCGGAAATCGGCTCATAGCAAAGGTTTTAGCGGTAAATCTCCTGAGAATTGCTGAGGCTGATGGGCGAAGTCAAGGAATGATTAACTTTCGTTAACCTGAAGATGAGAAATAATCATAATGTTTTATATTGTCAAAGGTGTCATAGTTTCCTATGCTTTTTTTAGGTTGATAATTTTGCCTGACTCGTCAAATTTTTACCAACCGGCCCTAGAAAATAAAATTAGTGGATGAAAACGGTCACGATCGAGATAAAATTCAGGATGGTCTTACCCACCTTGCCACGATCCCGACTGCCACCAGAGCTAGAGCAGGAAAAGTAACAAGGAAAGAATTTGACTGAAACAAAATTGATAACGCTAACAAAATTAATAGTTTAGTTTGGCTTGACAAGCGAGGAACAAAAAAATGCCAATTGCAGTAGGAATGATTGAAACCCTAGGATTTCCCGCCGTTGTGGAAGCGGCCGATGCCATGGTCAAAGCCGCCAGGGTGACTCTAGTGGGTTACGAAAAGATCGGTAGTGGTCGCGTCACTGTCATCGTCCGGGGAGACGTTTCAGAAGTGCAAGCTTCTGTGGCTGCCGGAGTGGAAAACGCCAACCGGGTTAACGGAGGACAAGTGCTATCTACCCATATCATCGCTCGTCCCCACGAAAACCTCGAATACGTGCTGCCCATTCGCTACACCGAAGAAGTAGAGCAATTCCGCAGCTATTAAACACCGTTGATCGGGGTCAGCATCTATAGAGTCGAAGAAAGCCAACCATTAGGAGACAAAAATATTATGTCAATTGCAGTGGGCATGGTGGAAACCTTGGGTTTCCCGGCCGTCGTCGAGGCGGCTGATGCCATGGTGAAAGCCGCCCGCGTAACCCTAGTAGGTTACGAAAAAATTGGTAGTGGTCGCGTCACCGTCATCGTCCGGGGGGACGTTTCGGAAGTACAGGCCTCCGTATCGGCGGGGACAGAAGCGGCATCTAATCGTGTTAAGGGTGGTCAAGTCCTCTCGACCCACATCATCGCCCGTCCCCACGAAAACCTCGAATACGTTCTTCCCATCCGTTATACAGAAGCCGTGGAACAGTTTCGTGAAAGTGTTAACCCGCAACCTTTAAGACGAATCTAGAGCGCAACTAACTTTTAGTGTAAACAAATTCCATGCAAATTGCCAAAGTTTGCGGCACCGTCGTTAGCTCCCTGAAACCGCGCAGTATGACGGGAGTGAAACTTCTGCTTTTGCAATTCATCGACGCACAGGGGCAACTTTTGCCTAAATACGAAGTAGCGGGTGATATTGTCGGAGCGGGGATTAATGAATGGGTGCTAGTGTCCCGGGGAGGAGCAGCTCGGATCGAAGACGGGCAGAACAATCGCCCCCTTGACGCGATGGTGGTGGGGATTATTGACACTATAACCGTAGAAAATCGCACCCTCTACAGCAAGAGGGACGAATTTCGTCAATCCGGTTAAACATCGATAGAACCCAAACACAGTTAAGTAACAACCAGCCAGCCAAATTCAGTATGGAGGAAGACTAACTATGGTCGTCCGCACAACGGCGGCTAGTCCGAAAAAGCGGACCAAATCCCCAGAGGAAACGCACATAGACGAGAGTGCCAAAGTCCACACCTTCTCTAACCTCAGTGGCGCTATCGAGATCGGGGCGCGAGTGGTGATTGCTCCGGGGACTTCCATCCGCGCCGATGAAGGAACCCCCTTTCACATTGGCGACGACAGCAAAATTCAGGACGGAGCAATCATCCACGGTTTAGAAAAAAGCCGTGTGGTGGGAGATGACGGCCGAGAATATTCGGTGTGGATCGGCCGGGGCAGCTGTATCACCCACATGGCACTCATTCACGGGCCTGCCTATGTGGGCGATCGCTGTTTTATCGGTTTTCGCTCCACCGTCTTTAATGCCCGCATCGGGGCCGATTGCATCGTCATGATGCACGCCCTCGTTCAAGACGTGGAAATCCCCGCCGGGAAATTCGTGCCATCCGGTTCCGTGATCACCAGCCAACAACAGGCCGATCGCTTACCCGATGTCACAGAAATCGATCGAGCCTTCACCCGTCACATTGTCGATATCGACCTCGCCCCCAGCGTCCCGGTCAAAGCCCACAGCCCAGCGACTCCTCCACCGGCAGCCGCTATAAACATCGCTAATGAGACGCTATATAGAAATTCGGTGACACCTATGAGTTTAAATACAAACATTCGAGCGCAGGTTCGCTCCCTCCTCTCCCAAGGCTACAAGATCGGCATCGAATACGCTGACAAACGCCGCTTTAAAACCAGTTCTTGGTTAAGTGCCGGCTTTATCGACGGCGGCCGCGAAGAACAGGTATCCCAATCCCTAGAAGCCTCCCTGAGAGACCTGCAAGGCGAATACGTCCGCCTGATCGGAGTAGATCCCGCCGCTAAACGGCGCATACTGGAAATGATTATCCAACGCCCCGAAGACACCCCGGGAGAACCGGCCCGCACCACCACCGCCGTCCACGGCGGTCATGGCAACGGTAACGGCCATTCCGACCTGTCCGTACAAGTGCGTTCCCTGCTGGCCCAAGGACTGAAAATCGCCACCGAACACGCGGATAAACGCCGGTTTAAAACCAGTTCTTGGTTAACCGGACCGGCGATCGAAACCAAGAGCGAAGCGGGCATCATTCGCGATATTGAAGCGATCGTGACTGAAAATAGCGATGAGTACGTCCGTCTGATCGGGATCGACCCGCAAGCGAAAAAACGCGTCGTCGAAATGATTATTCACCGCCCCGGCAGCACCCCCGCTAGTAACGGCAGCGGCAAAGCCAGCAGCTACAGCGCCCCCGCTAGTAACGGAGCCAGTTATAGCAGTAGTGGTAGCTTAAGTGGGGAAACGATCGCTCAAATTCGTTCCCTGCTCGCCCAAGGCTACAAAATCGGCACCGAACACGCGGATAAACGCCGGTTTAAAACCAGTTCTTGGCAGAGTTGCGCCCCGATCGAAAGCAATCGCGAATCTGATGTAATTACTGCTTTGGAAGATTGTTTACGGGAACATAGCGGCGAATACGTCCGCTTACTCGGTATCGATGCTAAAGCCAAAAAACGGGTTTTAGAAACGGTGATCCAGCGTCCCGATGGTTCGGTGAGTAGTAATGGCAGCAGTAAAACCGCCACCGTTGCTGAACCGAGTTTCAAAAGCTATGCTTCTGGTTCTTCTGGCGGCGGTACTGCCACTTTAACCAGTACCTTAACCGCAGAAACGATCACTCAAATTCGCTCTTTATTGAACCAAGGTCACAAAATCGGGGCCGAACACGCGGATAAACGTCGTTTTAAAACCAGTTCTTGGCAAAGCTGCACCCCGATCGAGAGCAGTCGCGAATCCGATGTGGTGGCCGCTTTAGAAACCTGTCTGCGCGACCATCAAGGGGAATACGTTCGTCTGATCGGGATTGACTCCCAAGCGAAACGCCGTGTTCTCGAATCGATTATTCAACGCCCTTAATTTCAGGACTCGGCGATCGGTGAAGGGAGATAGGTGTTAGGTGTTGGCGGACTGGGAAAAATACCCGAAACTCTAACCCCTACCCCCTAACCCCCGATCACTGATCACTGATCACTGAATAACTGTCAATTATGTCCTTACCCCCCGTTCAACCTATTAGCCGCTCGGAATTCTATGTCAATGGTGATGTAACCATTGATGAGAGTGCGATCGTGGCTCCGGGGGTGATTCTCCGAGCAGCCCCCAATAGCCAAATAATTATCGGTGCGGGTGCTTGCCTGGGTATGGGAACAATTTTAACCGCCTATCAGGGTGTTATTGCTATCGGTGCGGGAGCAATTTTAGGTACAGGTGTTCTCGTCGTCGGTCGGGGTGAAATCGGTGAAAATGCCTGTATTGGGTCAACCACAACGATTTTTAATGCTTCTGTGGCAGCGATGTCGATCGTGCCGTCTGGTTCCCTGATCGGAGATACTTCCCGTCAAATTACCATCGAGGTGTCAGCGACCCCATCGGAACCGGAAAGACCCCCTTTACCGGAACCGCAACCCGTAGTCAGTCAAGTGTCCCCAGTGCCGTCAGTGGAGGAAGTGATATCCGAAACCGTGGCCAGTCCTTGGGATGGCGAGGAAATGGTCGCCGAGGCCAGTCCCGCGGAAACCAGAGAACAAGCATCTACTACTAACCGACCGAATCAAGCATCGGTGGTCGGAAAGGTCTATATCAATCAGTTATTGGTCACGCTATTTCCAGAACGTCATCGTTTTAATGGCAACAATAACCATAATTCTTGAAGGGGAAAATAATCGTTCACAAGCCAAAAATCTCAACAATAATTACTAAGTAATTAGACCTAATTTATCTAGAGTTCACTGCTGTCTAACTGTGCTCTAGGTACTGGGTATAATTGCTTAGAAATCCAGTTAATATTTAGCGATTGCCGACAATTTTTTGAGGTTGTAATTATTGATAATCTTCCTCAATTAAAGAGTAGTTTTAATCGCTCAAAGCCTGATGAGCAGAAGTTTCTGCGTGTCAATCAGGTAAATTTTTGTTGATTTTTTTGTGTTTTTGTAGAGATTGTTAAAGTTAGATGACGACAGATTAAAGAAACTAATCCCCCCGAGAAAAAAAAACAATCAAAATTTTAGGGATAGAGAAAAAAAATGATCAGAATAGGATAAAGTTCGTGTTAAGATGATCAGTTGAAAAAAACATTAGTGAAAATTGCTCCCTAACTTCGCTCCTGGCAGCAGGGGAAAGGAGCTTAAGAAAAATCTATGTCGGTTGACGGCGAGATTTTACAGGTGCGACTAATCATGCAGTTTATGGAGGAATAATCCCAATGGTGCAAGCCAAATCCAAAGGTTTCCAGGCCGGCGTAAAAGACTACCGACTGACCTACTACACCCCCGACTACACCCCCAAAGATACCGATCTACTAGCTTGCTTCCGGGTGACACCCCAACCCGGAGTTCCTCCGGAAGAAGCAGGTGCGGCAGTAGCGGCGGAATCTTCCACAGGTACCTGGACCACCGTTTGGACCGATAACTTAACCGACCTCGATCGCTATAAAGGTCGTTGTTATGATATCGAACCCGTACCCAACGAAGATAACCAATTCTTCTGTTTCGTTGCCTATCCTTTAGATCTATTTGAAGAAGGTTCCGTCACCAACATCCTCACCTCGATCGTTGGTAACGTTTTCGGTTTCAAAGCTCTACGCGGTCTCCGTTTAGAAGATATCCGTTTCCCCGTCGCTTTAATCAAAACCTTCCAAGGTCCTCCCCACGGTATCACCGTTGAACGGGACAAATTAAACAAATACGGTCGCCCCCTACTCGGTTGCACCATCAAACCCAAACTCGGCCTTTCCGCTAAAAACTATGGTCGTGCCGTTTATGAATGTCTCCGCGGTGGTTTAGACTTCACCAAAGACGACGAAAATATTAACTCTCAACCCTTCATGCGTTGGCGCGATCGTTTCCTTTTCGTCCAAGAGGCGATCGTTAAATCCCAAGCAGAAACCAACGAAGTTAAAGGACATTACCTCAACGTAACTGCTCCTACCTGCGAGCAGATGATGCAACGGGCTGAATTCGCTGCCGAAATCAAAACCCCCATCATCATGCACGACTACCTCACCGGTGGTTTCACCGCTAACACCACCCTAGCGAAATTCTGCCGCGACAAAGGGTTACTGCTCCACATTCACCGGGCAATGCACGCGGTTATCGACCGTCAGAAAAATCATGGTATCCACTTCCGCGTTTTGGCTAAGTGCTTACGTCTCTCTGGTGGTGATCACCTGCACTCGGGAACCGTTGTCGGTAAACTTGAAGGTGAACGCGGAATCACGATGGGTTTTGTTGACCTGATGCGTGAAGACTATGTAGAAGAAGATCGCGCTCGTGGTATTTTCTTCACCCAAGACTACGCTTCCTTACCCGGGGTAATGCCGGTTGCTTCTGGTGGTATCCACGTTTGGCATATGCCCGCGTTGGTGGAAATCTTCGGTGACGATTCCTGCTTACAGTTCGGTGGTGGAACCCTCGGCCACCCCTGGGGTAACGCACCTGGTGCCACCGCTAACCGTGTGGCTCTGGAAGCTTGTATCCAAGCTCGTAACGAAGGACGCTCCTTGGCCCGCGAAGGTAACGACGTTATCCGGGAAGCTTGCCGTTGGAGTCCTGAACTGGCTGCCGCTTGCGAACTCTGGAAAGAAATCAAATTCGAGTTCGAGGCTATGGATACCCTCTAATACAGCCCTTCAGAAGGTTGTTAGCAGTTATCGGTGCAAAATAATGCCGGGGACTTGCCCAAAATCGGGAAGCAGTCGCTAGAATTTCAACACTGATAACTGTCTAGCCAATAACTGAAAACTGTATAAAATGTATCCGAAAAAAGTTGTTCAAGATACCGCGAAAGTCTTACAAAGTTACCTAACTTACCAAGCGGTTCGCACGATTATCGATCAATTGTCAGAAACTAATCCCACTTTAGCTATTTGGCTGAGTCACTATACTTCTAGCCATTCCATTCAGGATGGCGAGGCCTATATTGCGGGGTTAATGGCTGAGAATAAAGAGTTAGTTTTGCGGATCATGACGGTAAGAGAACATCTAGCCGAACAGGTTTTAGAGTTCTTGCCAGAGATGGTAAAAACGGGAATTATTAATGACAATACCGAACATCGTCGGCAACTTTTGGAACGTCTCACCCGTACTGCTATAAGTCAACCAGAGACATCGGAATTAAATCTCGATGTTGATGATCTACCCAACCCATAAGGAATCAAGAAACCCATGAAAACTTTACCTAAAGAGAAGCGTTACGAAACTCTTTCCTACTTGCCCCCCCTCACCGATCAACAAATTGCTAAACAAATTCAATACATGATCGATCAGGGTTATATTCCTGCTGTGGAATTTGAAAAAGATCCCAAACCCGCGGATTATCATTGGACGATGTGGAAACTGCCTTTATTCTCTGTTTCTGGTCCCCAAGAAGTTCTTAATGAAGTTCGCGAGTGCCGCACTGAATATTCTGATTGCTACATCCGCGTTATCGCTTTTGACAACATCAAACAATGTCAAACCATGAGCTTTATTGTTCATAAACCCAATGCTGGCCGCTACTAATTTGGCTGTCATCTAATTATTAACTGTTGAGGGGGGTTCTTAAACCTCCCTTTTTTTTATTTGTCTGGTACAATTTTTAGCAAGAGTGAATCCGAGCTAGAAATAGGGGAGCATCTCACCTTTAATTGAAATGACTATATAATTACTCACTTGCATAAATGAAATGCTCCCAATATAATGGGACTGGATTCCTGTTTTTCTCATTAGCGATGGCATTTGATTATGTAGTTTTAGGCAGAAAGCTCAAGAAAGCGCGGGAAAGCCTTTTAATTGCTCCGCAAGAGTCGGCATTGCGTCTTCAAATCAGTTTGCAGGAATATCTAGATATTGAAGAAGGCAGGAATGAAATTACTGGCGACCAGTTGGTCTTGTTATCTGTTATGTACCGCCGTGACTTCAGGTACTTCGTTACAGGCGACTACCCATCAGCAGAGTCCCAAGTTCAAGAAATATTTCGTCGCAACGCTGCCCTTTCCAAAAGCGATCGCATTGCTATTCAGGAATTTGTTCGGCTTTGTGAGTACGAAGATTTCCTAGAAAGGGAAGTATTTCAGCGTCAGCCTACAAAGATTCCTAATTACGCACAATATCCGTTTAATCATAGCTACTTCAAAAGACAAGGTGAAGAAGCAGCTTCTTTGGAGAGAGAACGTTTGGGTTTAGGGCAACAGCCAGTAGAAAATATATTTGAGTTAATCAGAAATCAAGGCATTCATATATTCAAACGTCAATTAGAAGATAAAAATATATCCGGACTATATATTAACCATCCGGTAGCTGGTCACTGTATTCTCATCAACTATCTTGATGATTTATACCGACAAAATTTTTCTGCCGCTCATGAGTACTGTCATGCTTTATTTGACTCTTCTGAAGGGCAGGAAGTTACATACTTAAAATCTTTAAATGCTCGGTCTGAACTTGAGTGGAGAGCCAATAGTTTTGCAGGCAGCTTTCTAGTTTCAAAACAAAGAATTGAGTCAGATTACTCACCCGCAGAAAGCTACGAAGCTTGGGTTAGTCTCATTCGGCGAATTGCTGAACGATTTCGAGTCAGTTCTCAAGTGGTAATTATCCGTTTATCTGATCTTAAATGGCTCAATGAAGCTTTAAAAGATCAATTAATGCAAGAAAAACGTTTGGTCATTAAACATGACGAGAAATTTGATCCTGAGACTCCACCAACGCTATCTTCAGGTATGCGAAGTAAATCTGCACAAATTATACGTCAAGGTTTGTCCTGGCATTTCATTGATTTGTGTACAGAGGCATATAGAAGACGAGAGATTACTCACCATAAGCTCCTAGATATGCTACTGCTACCTTTGGAAGATGGTTATCAGCTTCTAAATGAACTTCTAACGTTTTTGGAGGTCAGTAGTTAATGATGGGCGTAGTATCTATCGATACTTGTGCGATTATTCACTTCATGTACATTAATCGCTTTCATCTTCTTAAATTGCTTGGATACTCTGTGATTACTACAGTGTATGTTCAATTAGAATTTGAGCAGGGACATTCTGATAGTTTAAATTATTACAAAAAACTAATTGATTATGGTGAAATTACAACATTTCCTCTAGAGATCGAGGATTTAGTTGAGATGTCAAACGTCCCTCAATCAAAACGTGCGAGTGATGCAGAACTGTCCTGTTTTGTTGTTGCCAGACGTATCGGTGGCAAAGTGCTGACCGATGATAGAAAGGCAATAAATTATATTCGGCAATACCTTCAAATGCCGAAAGATACTATTACTCAACTGGTGGAGGTTTTGATAGAAGCTTATTTAGCAGACCATTTAGGGGATCATGAGCTTAGATCAATTCAGGAAATTCTGGAGAATAATAAGTTCAAGATTAAGTTCGACTTAGCTCGTGAGGCAGCAAAGAGAAGATGGATGATGGATGAGAAGTGTTGAACGATAGTGAGATTTCCAAGGCACTGCGTAGCAGCACGCCGCTATTACCTGGTGCTTTAATAAAATGTAACGCACCTTGTCTGTGGGGTGCTAAGTTAACATCAACATAGGAATTATAACTATTACTGGACTTATACCATTTTTCTTTATTTGCGTCACAACGAATGCAGGCTTGGCAAGCATTCGAGCGTGGATGTCTGTCATGGATTTAGAAATTTGGTATTACCCCTTGACAAAAGACCATAACCCGTGCTGTATCTGAATGGGGTTTTACTGGGTACAAATTAAGGAAACCCCAAATAAATCTAACGCCTTCGAGCCGTTGCTTTTTTATTTTTTGATTCGATTCGTCAAACTATACCGATATTTTCTAGGTGTCGATAGCCTTGAATAGAGGTTCCTTTTAGGTTCAAAAATTTATCAACTATCATAAGTAAAATAATCTCGTTTTTGGCGATTATATCAAATCTTAACTCTATTGTCTATCTTTGTGGCCTTAACTTGTTTGTGCCTTCAGTCCTTCCCTATATGAATTTCAGCTTTTATTTTAAGTTAATTATTTGCATAACAATTATGGAATAGCCTATTTTTTCCGATTTTATTGATACAAAGAGCGGGTGAAATCTAAAACTTTTTGTTGCTTTTCTTTGGGTAATTTATCGATTAAAGCTGTTAGCTTTTCTGTTAAAGATAACCAAGTTTTGTTCTGAGCTTTCCAGATGACAATAAATTGCTGCATTGGGAGAGAACAAAGGGCTATAGTTTCCCCTAGATCATTACTAAATTCAATTTCGTAACAACCATCATTGTAGTCTTCAACAATTGTCCCTTTTTCTCCCATTATTAAGTTATGTTCAGGCAAGTCAACTAATAATTCCACAAGGTCAAATAATTCTGGTTTAATCATGGTCTTTTTCTCACATATAAAGTTACTAATTTAGCTGTATCACTATCAGGCTCAACAATCCATCCAGTCCTCACTATTTCTTGTTGCCCTGGTTCAATTCCTGTAATTTCTAGGTCAACTTGATAGCGTTTGTCATGTCGATCTGTACTTTGATAAACAGCTTTTGCTTCAAGGGATTTGTTAGCGATTTGTTGTAGAAGTGGCTCATAATTATCTTGAGTATATCCTAAGTGGCGTTGAAACATGATGGCTTTATTTAATCCTTTTGGATTGTCTAAATTGAGAGCATATTGGGTTAATTTTCTAGAATCTATTTTGACTTTGTTGACAATATCTTTTAATTTCATTGGAATTAAGACGATTATTAATTTTGACTTTGCCTCTAGTTTCATATTTCATAAGGGAGCATCTCACCCTTGCAATAAGTAGAAATGCTTAATGAGATCAATAAAAAAGTTAAAAAAGGCAACCATTTAGCTCTGGACTTTACCCGTACAAAAATACTAGCTATGGCTAAAAGTCTTACAGAGCCTGAGTTAAAGCAATATAATACTAACGGACTACTGAACACAAAATCCTGAAGTCTTTACGCAGATAGGGTTTGAGGCAAAAATATTCCAATTTGACCTTTCGACCATTATAGCTTGTTTCGGGGCAGAAAACCAGCAAAAACATGGCTACAGAGGGAATTGCTTACTCTAGAGATTAATGACATCATCTGTGATCATAAGGTTAGCGATCACTATAAAGCCAACTCCACAGAATCGCTCTACTCTAGATACAGTCAACGGTACAGCCATTTTCAAGGGGAAAATGTACCCAGTAGCGTCTTTTCAATTTTTTCTGAGAAGCCCCATGCAGTAAGGGTAAGGGTTCCGCCCTAATGCCAATAAACAGCGACCTTATCTCCCCACGCCTAGATTATACTGTTCGGATATGCCCTGCCCTACAGTTTGAGTTTTCAAGGTTATGGGTGCTAGTTTTCGGTACTTGTTAGAGTCTATAAGCTGCGCTGGTATTGGAACTTTTAGTACAAATGCTCAAACTGCACCAGTCAAGATTTAATGGGTGAAAAGTATGTTAACATCGCTGACTCTTCGGAATTTCAAAAGCTATCAGGAGGCAACCTTGTCTCTAGCACCCATCACCTTTTTAATCGGTGCTAATGCGTCAGGAAAAAGTAATGCACTAGAAGCAATTCGCTTACTTTCGTGGTTAGCGAAAGGCAGCAGGTTAGATGACATTGAACGCAACATTCAAAGCGGGAATGCAATTGCTCGTGGACAAGCGATCGATCTTTTCGGTGCAGAAAAACAGTATTTTACCTTGGGAACACACATTGATAACGCTCCTGACGGTTGGACTGATTTTGAGATTGAAATTGGGCTATTATCAGACCAACTTATTATAATCGGAGAAAGTGTCAGTAAAGCTAATAAAGATCAGGAATTAACACTTTACAAAATTGATAGCGATCCTAACCCGCACACCGATGAAATTAGGGTGATGTATAACAATTTTAACAAAGGTAAAAATAAGCCCCACATACCTTGCTCTAACCGACAAGCCATTTTTTATCAATTGGAAACTCCCAGTCGGTTCCAGCAAAGTCATACTAAATCACAAAAAATTATTCCAGCAGTTACTAAAGTAATTCGAGAAACCTTGAGGAATATCGTCTTTCTTGATCCTCGTCCAGCAGTAATGCGGGATTATGCTTACGCTAAAGATGATGATATTAAAGAAGATGGCTCTAACCTTTCTAGTGTTCTTTACGCAGTTTGTCAGCAGGGAGAGACTCAAAAAAACAAGTTGCTTGACTTCATTCGTTCATTACCAGAACAGGATATTACCGATATTCGCTTTATCATTACAGACCGCAACGATGTTATGGTGAAACTAATAGAGTCTTTTGGGAACAAAGAACATCAGATAGATGCTCCTTTGTTGTCTGATGGTACTCTGAGAGTTTTAGCGATTGCTGCAACTCTACTAAGTGTAAATCCTGGAACTTTCGTAATTATTGAAGAGATCGATAATGGTGTTCATCCCAGTCGTGCAGATAATTTAGTTAAGCAAATTCGGGAGATCGCCTTAGAAAGAAAACTGAGGGTACTGATCACCTCCCATAACCCGGCGTTATTAGATGCAGTACCCGATAGTGATATTGGAAATGTACTTTGTTGTTACCGAGATCCGCAAGCAGGAGATAGTCGTATTGTCCGATTAGCTGATTTAGAGCGTTTCCCCGAATTAATTGTGCAGGGAACTCTTGGTCAGTTGATGACTAAACAAGTATTAGATAAGTTCTTAAAGGATAAGTCCACAGCAGAACAACGTCAACAAAACGCGCTAAGTTGGTTAGAGCAATTAAAACAGGGAGAAGTAGCCTGATGGGAGCTATTTGTCTGATCGATACTTCGATCTTTTTAGAGATACTTAATGTCCCCCACAAAGCGAGTCAATCTGAGTTAATACTTCAAGAGTTAAAAGAGAAAATTGAAGCTGGGGAATCTCTTTTTTTGCCAATGGCGACCATTCTGGAAACTGGCAATCATATTGCCAAGGCCAAAAAGGTAGATGGCAATCAGCGACGTATTTGTGCAGAAAAATTTGTAAATCAGGTAACACAAGCTCTTGAAGGAAAATCTCCCTTCACCCCCATTAGTTTTCTAAAGAAAGAAGACCTGCAAGGATGGTTAAAAGAGTTTCCTGATGAAGCGATGCAAGGTAGGGGACTGGGAGACCTTTCTATCATTCATGATTGGCAAAGAATTTGTGATCAAAATCTAGGCCGCCGCGTCTATATATGGTCTTTGGACAAACACCTTAAAGGTTACAATCGGCCACCGAAGTTATGAGTAATTGACTACGGATTTACTTTTAATAGTCGATTTGTAGTTTAAGAGGTGGAGATTTAATTAGGGTTGGCTGAATAAATCTAAAAATCTTGCTGGATAAGACTTTTAGACCTTTTTGGAAATCAAAAAGTACCGGACATGGGAGTGAGCGGGGGGAAAATTCAGGGACTTTTTCCCTGAAAATTAGGTAATTGACCACCTCAAAATCGGTAAAACCCCACACCCTACACCCCACACGCTGCCCCCAGGAAAAACTTTTTCAGCAAACCCTAATTAGGATTAGCGAAGCTTAATCCACATCCCCAAATCACCGTAATTCACCGCCATCGTCGCAATAATAGCGGTGCTTTGCTATAGCTAACGCTACTGAGAGGAACTATTTCTTTTCAAGGCAATTGCTAATTGTCTCAGTCGTTCACTAACTTCTAAATTAAATTCTTGAGATTGCAAATTAGCGGGTAATTCTGCTACAAGCTGAGGATTCTCTTTATACCATTCGTTTTGAGCGACACCTGCCCATGTTCCTTCTTTTTCTCGAAAAATATCCACTAATCCTCTTAATTCTTGAATACAGTAGGACTCAAATCCTGCAGCTTCAAAAATACCATGGCGTAGATATTCTTCAAAAGCGTTAATATCATTAGTTACTTCAAAGGTAACAACCTCTCTGGGTGGGGTTAATTGGTCAGCCAAATCGATAACTGTATCTACCGTCATTCCGATAACGTTTTTGGCAATTTCTGTTACACCTAACACCTGTTGACGAAGACTAGGATTAAAGAGTAAATCAGAACCATACTTAACTGAAACAGTCCAGTAGGGTGTGTTAGCGTTAGCGTAACGCACGAATTTTGAACATTAGATAAGGTGGGTAGAGTCGATGGGAGATATTATCCTCCGCACCTCTCTCTTAGAGCCGAGCGTGCGACTTTCACCGCACTCGGCTCCCGATAATCTTAGCTTTCACTTTTGCACCTGTGGATGTAATCGTGGCATGATTCGTGTACTGCCAAAAGATTATTGGCTCGACCATTAGCGTGATTTCTATCGATGTGGTGCAGATGTAGGTGGTGATTCGGTAGTAGTGATGGCGGCTTAATCCTTTGCTTTGCTGTGCATTGTAAGCTAAAACGCACTTAAACCACCTAAAATAGAAATAGTAACTTGAGAAAAATCCTACTTATGCCAGCCAAAGATTTCCTAGACTTAGAAGAAAAGA
>NZ_JASJFB010000687.1:0-12333 GCF_030065455.1 Microcystis sp. M53602_WE12
TCAATTGTCTATCTTTTGGTATTAACCTATTTGTGCCTTAAGTCCTTTCCTGTATGAATTTCAGCTACTTTTGAGCGTAGTTGCTCTCATCGAATTTTATTTTAAGTTAATTATTTGCATAACAATTCCCGAAGAGCCAATTTTCCTATGATTGATGTCTTTTATCCGATTCCCAAGCTGTTAGATACTATTCTGACGGAGATTTATGCCGAAAATCGCCGTAAACATGAAGAAAGAATGACCGAATTGCAAATAATCTCTAATTCTTCCCTTCGCGATGCCTACGCTCAACAGCTATTATTAGATCGATTTCTTGCCCCTGTGGAAAATGCTCAACATAAGTAGGGAGGCACAATCATTTGTAGGATGGGTTAGCGGTAGCGTAACCCATCGGGGCGTTGGGTTTCATGCTTCAACCCAACCTACGTTCATCTTATATTTAATTCCACCCACCTACTTAGTATTCAAAATGCCGCTAAACACGCTCAGTACATGGCAGAAGTAGTTAATTATTATCATCATGACCATGGCTGTAGTCAAGAGCAAGCCCAAGAAATATCCCGTCAATTTCGGGCTTTAGCGGTTAAAATTTCTCAAATTGACTCTCTTTACGATTTAAAAATCATTTATCAAGTGGTTACTGTTTTCACCCAGCAATTATCAAGATTTAAACACCGAGAAAGAAATTATTCTTGGGAAAGGGAAATCAGAAAGGGTATTTTAGATCCATTAAATACCTGCATTGCTGTGGAGAAAAATTTTCAAAGACGGGTAGCTTTGATGACTGGTGAACCCGCATCAGCTACGGTAATGGGATTATCAGATTCAGAATAGGAAATAAGCTAAGACGTATTTAAACCGCTTATTCTTAGATTAGCCGAATTTCCCTCGCCCCCCCTGCTAGTAGGGTTGATTCAAGGTAGGGTTGATTCAAGGTAGGGTTGATTCATGAATCAACCCTACTAGGGTTGGGGGGGTTGCCTTTTGGCTCTTGCCCCTTGCCTCGTCTCAACAAGCAATTTAAATTAGGAAGAGCTTAGTTACTGACTCTAGGGACATTTTTGGGGGAGTTTTAATACAAACTTCCCCCAATCATAGCCGCTAATAAAATAAAACCGACCCAAACATTTTGACCGAACATTTGACCATAAACTGGTTTAGGTAAATCCGATTGACGTAACAGCCGGTATTGACGCAACCAAGCGATCGCAGCTAGAACCAACCCTAGCCAAAAAAAGGCTGATAACTGCATTTTTTGCCCCTCCCAAGCCAATAAACCCACTGTCAGGGCAAAAAAGACCCCCACGGCTTCCGGGGCGTATTTGCCGAAAAATATGGCACTAGAGTTAATACCAACCTTGAGATCATCCTCTCGATCGGACAGAGCATAAATAGTATCAAATGCCAATGTCCAAAAAATCACCGCTCCCCATAATATAAATGTATTGCTATTTAACGACCCGGTGACGGCACTCCAACAGATTAAAACCGCAAAACCCCAAGCGAGAGAAAGAACCAATTGGGGTACAGGAAAAAAACGCTTGGCGAGGGGATAGCAGATAATCAGGGGAACGGCGGCCACACATAGGCAAAAACTCAGGAAATTGAGATATAAAGCTAAAATTGCGGCACAAAAGAAAGCAATTAGAGCGATAATCAAACCAACCTTGATCGATAAAGCTCTGGCCGCTAAAGGACGGTTACGAGTGCGATCGACTTGTGGATCGATATCCCGATCCCAAAGATCGTTAACCACACAGCCGGCGGCGCTAGTGGCCAAAGTTCCCAAAACGATCACCCCGATCAAGGGTAGTGGCGGCACCCCCTCTGCCGCCAAAAATACCGCCCATAAAGCGGGAATCATCAAAATTAACCTACCGGCGGGTTTATCCCAGCGCAAGAGGCGAATAATCGTCATCCAAGTGGGTTCTAGATCGGGTTGGGATATGGTCATAATTTCTCGTAAAAAGTAGAAACTAGGAGTTAAGGGGAAGTGGGGTGTGGGGTGTGGGGTGTGGGGTGTGGGGTGTGGGAAGAATAAATAAAAATAATCTCCTGACTCCTGACTCCACCAATCAACTTTTTCAGCAAACCCTACTTACTTAACGTGATTACCAGCCCCAACTATTGGGAGCGCCTTTAAACGGACCAACCACATCGGAGGTTATCCATCCCCCGTAAAAGTTGCCAGGCTGCGGTTGTACTAATTCGCCGTCGGCATAACAAGCGGTCATTTTGGCAGGATAAAAAGCCAGATAATTCTTAATTGCCTGAAACTCTGGTGTTGGGTCCGGATAATACCAAGCGGCGTTAATTGCCTGTTGGTCGCCAACGGTGATATTGTAATATCCCGCTAGACCTTTCCACTCACAAAAAGACTTTTCTGCTGTGGCTTGCAGGTATTCCATTTTAATATCTTGGGGCGGTAGATAATAAACTGGAGGATGACTGGTTTCTAGAACTCGATAACTGCTTTTAGTATCGGCAATTATCACACCATTAAAGATAATTTTTAGGTGTTTAGGCGATAATTCTAGGCGCGGGGGACGAGGATAATCCCAGACGGATTCCTGTCCTGCTTTTGCTGGTATCGGTTGGGGACGAAACATAATTTTTCTTATATTATTCTCCGAGTCAGTTCACCGTTTACTGATTACTGATCACTGAAAAGAGTTTTCTCAGGGTTTCCACTCGTTCTCGATTGACATTTAAATCCGATTCTCCTAACCGGGAGGCCGAGCGAACATCGATCGCATTTTTGCTAGGATTAAGAAAAAATTCCAGATCATCGACAAATCCCATCCATTGACTGCTAAATTCGGCGTAGAGATAGTTACTATCTTGGCTAATAATTTTAGTTCTCGGTTGGGAGGCGATAATTTTAGCTAATTGCTCGATCGCTTCTTCGCCGCTACCCTGATAACTAAGGGGTTCGATCGCATGAGCCTGATCCTGACTCTGACTACTAACACAATTAGGAGTGACCGGACAAGGAGCCAGTTTACCCTCCCTGACTCCCAAATAATCGGGACGAGTACCGGCGAATAAACTAACGCTATCGGGAGCAATTAACCTAATTCCTAGCCAGATGAGCAGTATTCCTAGGAAAATAAACGGGGTTAGCCGGAAAGATTTTTTCACCGTGTTGGGAGTTTCAGTCATGCTAGTCTTACAGAATCACTTCAATTAACTTAACATTGATAGGTGTGACAATATCAGGAGATAGAATAAGATGTTTCTCGATGAATTACAACCCGTTGTTAAAGAACTGATTCAACAACCGATCGCTTTTTTCGGTGGTTTTGCCTCTGGATTACTGCGCTTGAAACTCTCGGACGATCCCCTCAAAAAATGGTTAGAACAGCAGGGATTAGTCAGTTTTAACGACAATAATCAGGATAATGGCAACGGTCCCCAGTCGATCTCGATCGATTAGGGATCAGGGGTTAGCTGTTGGGGGTGAGGGTATTCTCCCATCCCCAAAACCCCCCGCTTACCACCCCATCAGCTTAACTTGTTGCTGAAAGTAGATAAATTTCCTCGGCTACTCGTTTTAAGCGTCTTAATTGCGCTTCCATATCCTTTTTAGTCCATTTAGCGGCGAATTGCTGGAATCCCCACCCCACAACCGGATTAGGAATCGCAAACTCAAAACGATTGATTAGACAAGTGCCGCCATCATTGGGTTGACATTCCCAGCGATCGCAACCACGAAAAAAGCCTTCAAATTGCCAGACAATTAACCCCGGTTCTCTCTCAATCACCGTACTTTTCAGCGTTGGCTGAATTAGGGGAATTTGAATCAAAAAACGACTTCTCCCACCGATATCGGTCTTCCAATCCCCGATAGGTTCACAAACTAACAATGGATTCAACCAACGACGCATTAACTCTAAATCCGTGATACAACGCTCTACCGTCGTGGCACTAGCTTTAATCTGAATTGATTGTTCAAATACTTGACAAGATGACATTGATCTGCTTATAAGTGGGTGGGTGGAATTAAATATAAGATGAACGTAGGTTGGGTTGAAGCATGAAACCCAACGCCTGCATGGGTTACGCTACCGCTAACCCATCCTACAAATAATTGTGCCTCCCTACTTAAATTGCTGGCTGAGAATTATCGGTAGTCGGACAAAAATAAAGTTAACTGTGCAGACAAGGCAACAGTAAGGGTTTCGGCCTTGATTACATTTCTTAACATAGTGTTGTTTATAGCCTTTCTCATCAAGATAAAGTGTAACCTAATTTGCTATGGACGACCGGCGACCGACTCCCCAAAACGAAAACTTCGTACCTCACCATTAAGATAACTGCTCTCAAGCTCACTTTTTCACTAGCTTGAGCAACTCTCGAAAACGTTGGCGTAAACTCTCGATATTAACTGATAATAACATTGGTATCGAGAACAAAGCGTCTAGTCATCTTCATTTAAGAGAGATTCTAAAATTTCAAGGGTTAATCCTCTCTCTTGTGCTTTTTGTCCAATAGTATCCATCGTTTTATATAATTTGTCCAGAGATTCTTTTCTAGATAAATTTGAAGATTGAACATAAAAAGCGATTTTTTCTGCTATTTTTTGACGCTCTTCTTCCGTTGCATTCCAATAAGTTTCAGCAACATCTAAAGGAACTTTGATTAGGATTTCTGTTTGATAGTTTGTCATAATTATATTTTCTGAGTTTAGTAGTAAAGAAATTTAGTCGAAATTAATAGCTTCCCTTCAGCCAGCGTTACAGTCTAGAAGTTTCAGTTACTCTAGCGCATTGTTAAACTGATTGTCAAGTTTAGTTACTCTCAATTTAATATCTGTAATTTACTTTGGTTGCGAAAAACCAGTGCCGCTAGTGTAAGTATTCTCCAGCGCCGGGGCTAAATCTAGAGATGACGTTGGGGGGAAGGCTAATGTGGGAACGGTAAATAAATTTCGCTGAGTTGCTTGCTATGATTAGGGGTAATTATTAACACTTCTTAAAGAGCGAGTGGGAAAATGAGGCAAGTCATTGTATATCGAGACGAAGATGGCTATTGGATTGTGGAGTGTCCAAGTCTCAAGGGCTGTGTTAGTCAGGGAAAAACGAAAGAAGAAGCCTTGATTAATATAAAAGAGGCGATTGCCGGTTATATTGCGGCTTTAGCGGAAGACGGCTTGCCGATTCCAGCAATTATTAGAGACGTTGAAGTCTAACCATTATGAGCGGAATTAATCGCGAGATTTTTCTTGACACTAAGCATATTTCTAAACATCTACCGAATACTCCACAATCACGGAGATTACTGTTACGAGGACGAGCTATTCATGTGTTTAAAGATGAAGATACAATGCTACGAGTTATTCAGGCTATCATGGAAAGGGGTGAATACACGGGCAATGTTCGAAACTATGAGCGCTATGGGCTATTCTTTGCCGAAGCGATTGGTTGTCGTATCAGCCCAGATGGTTTAAAGTCTTCTTTATTCTACGGCGAGGTTAAGATTAATGCAAACAACGAATATCACGCAATTCCTCGAACCCGACCTAGTGAAGGATAATTGGCGCTTCCTAGAAGTTTGGGTGGATTCCATGCAGTCCCCTCCCTATATCCTGCTAGTGTTGATCGATAAGGCGAGGGGGTGTTATGTTTTTGATCCTGCTGAAAAGTACCGTCTCGTCAAGGCGTTTCCAGATTATGAAGAGGCTCAACTCTGGCTCTTGGAAGATGAATACGAACCGATTGAAGGACGATTATCTAGTGAGGAAAGCGCTTAGATTTGTTTAAACTTGTCGTTTGGAATGAAGTCAGAATATCGCCTTACCAGTGCCGTTAGGGTAAGCACCGAGATAGTTACGAATGGAGTCAGGTTTGGGTAATTGGCGCTAGGATTATCGGAGGATTTTCTTTCGGCACTGGTAGAAAACAATTAGGAGGATTTATGATCCCGGTTAATGAGGCTCAACAAAAGTTGCAGGATTTGATTGATTCAGTAACTGTTTCCCACGAACCCATTATTATTGAGGGATGCGATGGTAATGCAGTTTTGCTATCTGAAGGGGATTGGAAATCGGTACAAGAAACGTTATATCTCCTCTCAATTCCGGGGATGCGAGAATCAATTCGGGAGGGACTGGCAACGCCGGTTGAAGAATGTGCTGAGGAGCTAGAATGGTGAGGTGGAAATTGGTTTACACCAAACAGGCGCAGAAAGAAGCTAAGAAGCTTAATTCTAGTCATTTAAAAAATAAAGCGCAGATGTTACTTGACATTCTTCAGGTCAATCCATTCCAAAATCCCCCGCCTTAGGAAAAGTTAGTGGGAGATTTGAATGGTGTGTACTCTCGGCGAATAAGCATTCAGCATCGTCTTGTGTACGAAGTTATTCAATCTGAGGGTATAGTTAAAATCCTGCGGATGTGGACACATTATGAATAGCGTTAAGACATCGTTAAATCTAGGATTTGCTGAAAAACTTTTTCGGCAAACCCTAACTATAGGCTCAAGCTCACTTTTTCACCAACTTGACAAATTCTCGAAAACGTTGGCGTAATCTCTCGATATTAGCCGATTTCCCGCCATAACGCCAATCAACGTAGGCGCAAGCAATCTCCTCGATAATATTCGCCACTGGCGGCGGTTGGACGCGGCGGGCGGCGGTGGCGTATTCTAAAGGGGTTTGAGCGGGATGTTTACCATAACCGGCTTCTGTTAAGATTCCTAACATTTGCTGGTATAAACGCTCGATTGGTGGTAGTTTTGCTAACCGGCGACCCCGACGCCAACGATGGAACTGTCCCCATCCTAACCAACCAGCGTAAGCGAAGACGACCCCCACTAAACCGCCGAGAATTCCCCCGAAAAGACTGCCGGAAATAAAGCGCCATAACCAGGCCAATAACTGACCGATAGTAACGATAACATTTTCCCAAATCAGACCGAGAAAACCCGTTACTGGGGAGGGCAACCATCCGGCTACCCATTGCCAAAATTGCTTGAGGACGCTAAAAGGTTCCGCTTGCTCAAAGGATGGGGGAATTAATTCGTGGCCCGGGATAGGATCGAAATTGTACCAACCGTAACCGGGGAAAAACACCTCTGTGATGGCGTAAGCGTCCGTATTTTGGACAACATAAAAGCCAGTGAAAGGATTAAACTGGCCAGGAGCAAAACCGGTGGCTAATCGGGCAGGAATACCGATCGAGCGTAACATAATCGTTAACACGGTGGAAAAATGATCGGCGTAACCCCCCTGAAAACGAAACAAAAAGGCCGAGACTAAATCCTCATTTTCGGCTAAAAAGGGCAAATCGGCTTTTAATTCGTAGTTTTGCTTCAATGCTTGGGCTAAATATAGGGCCTTCTCGTAGGGAGAGGTTAACGGTGTGGGAGATTTTGCCAGCAATTCCTCGGTTTTTCGGCGGACTTTCGGGGCAATTTCGGCAGGAATTTGTAAATAATGCTTGAGAATAGACTTAGGGTAGGTTTCTGGTGCCGATCGCAGTTGGCTGCGATTGCGTTCCGGCACTTGTGAGATTACAGTATAAGTTAGCCCTTCCGCTAACCCCCCCGGCGACCTTAAGCTATTTTCTCGGTCTAAAGATACCTGTCGGGTAGGAAAAAAGAGAAACTGAGGCGAAGTAAGAGCGGGGATAATATTCGGTAAACTGGAGACAATGCTGTAAGTTTGGACTACCTGATGGGTTTTGGCTTGGGTTGCAGGTAGCGGCACAAAAAAGCGATAGGACCAACTACTGCGATTTAAATCCTCCACTTCTTGATCTCGCGAGATTTGCCACCCTTGACCAGTATAGCGATCAAAGGCCATAGCCCGCCAGAATCCGGGGGCTTGGGAACGTACCCGCATGACTGTCTGGGGAGTCATACTTCCCCGCAAATTTTGGTTGATTTGGGGGTTAAAACCGTAATAAAAGGTGGAATCTAACTGTCCTGACCCTGTAGTGGGACTATTACCGCCATTTACGCCACCATTCCCCGTTTCACCCTCGCGCACATAGCCGGGGTTAACGATTTGTCGGTCTCCCTGTTCAAAATCCTGATTTTCCATACCTCCTGGACTATTGACGGGAAAAGATTGAATTTGATAACCAGGAAAACGCGGCATCAGGGCAAAAATTGTCAATCCCAAGAGGAGAATTGTCAGAAAGAAAATCCCGAAACGTTTGGGAGAAAGGGGAGAATTTTGTGGGGAAACTAATTTTTTTGTAGCTAGACGGGGGGGTTTCTTTGCCAAGAAAGGGAGACTCTGATTGAGATTATCTAAACCTAAACGAGAACGATAGTCTAAAACTAGGGTAGGTAGGGATAAAAGCAGAAAGAGGATTAACCAAGGCGCAAAAGCAAGGGTTTGAGAGATTGTCCCGGCGACTCCCAAGAGAATTAAACCGATTACCATAGAATAACCTAAGTCTTTGCGTCGGGGCAGGTCAAAACTATGGAGAATTTGTAATTGAATTAATAATTGTGTTAAGGCAATGCGACTATCCTGCATCGCAACGATATCACCCAAGAATAGCGCCAACACTACCAACATTCCGATCGCTATACAAAATTTTGCCCCAATATTGCGCTTTTTCCTGCGTCGCCAACTCCAGATTCCGCCGATAATACTGAGAGGAACGGCCCAAATACTGGTATAACTATCAGTAGCCACATCGGTGGCGATAATACCGACGATTACTAAAGCTTGCACCAGAATTCTTAAAATAATCGATTCCTCGGTTTCTGGCAAGGGAGAAGATTCTATCTTTTGCCAGAGGGTTTTTAAGGAAGGTCTTGGACGAGCGGCACTGCTAACCATAGGGTAAATTGGGAGAAGGACAAAGAAGTTAATTTTATATTTCCCAGTTTTAATCTCGATCGCTCCATGGGGTAAAGTGGATTTTAGATGTCAGGAGTCAGGAGACGGGAGATAGGGAGCAAAAAGCTGATGACTGATAACTGATAACTGATAACTGATAACTGATAACTGACCTATGATAGCCGTTACCAACCCTGAAATTTTACCGTTACTTCATCCCCTGATTGGACAATTAGCCACAGCAATTCTGTCCCACTGGGAAAATTATCTTGATTTGTCGCCCTTTGAGTTACCCGAAGGTTTAGGCTATGTGGAGGGACGTTTAGAAGGGGAAAAATTAATTATCGAGAATCGCTGCTATCAAACCCCCCAGTTCCGCAAAATGCACCTAGAACTGGCTAAACTGGGCAATGGTTTGGATATACTTCACTGTGTCATGTTCCCCCGTCCAGAATATCCGCTGCCGATGTTTGGATGTGATATAGTCTCCGGCAAAGCGGGAATCAGTGCCGCTATTGTGGATCTTTCTCCCACCAGTGTCGATAAAACCCTCTCTAGTGCCTATAATCAAGCTTTAGCGGCTTTACCTGGGGTCGATTTCGCTCAAGCTCGTGATTTGCCGCCTTGGGGTCATATTTTCTCGGAATATTGTCTGTTTATTCGTCCCGAAACCGCCGCCGAGGAACGACAATTTTTACAAAGAGTAACAGATTTCTTGACAATTCACTGCAAATGTGCTAGGGAAAGTCAGCCTCTTTCTGGGGAAGAAGCGCGCATTTATTTACAGGGACAACGGGATTATTGTAGTCAACAGCAGAAAAACGATAAAACTCGGCGTGTACTAGAAAAAGCCTTTGGTTGGGAATGGGCAGAGCGTTATATGACGGGCGTTCTCTTTGATTTGCCCGATTAAGTAGGGAGGCACAATTATTTGTCGGATGGGTTAATGGTATAAAACCCTACACCCCACACCCCACACCCCACACCCTGCCCCCACCGAAAAACTTTTTTAGTAAACCCTAATTAGGCCAGAAGTCTCTTGAAACTTAACAATATTAATAGACAAAGACAGGAAAATAATTGCTAGATTGATTTAGGTACAGTTAACTGTAACCGCGAGAAGAAGAGAAAAAAAGCGGTTTTCCCCGGTAAAACCGCCAAAAAGCCCTAGCTTAATTTCTCGATTCTGACAATTAAATAAATATTAAAACAGCCGATGAATCTAACGAACTTTCCTTGGTTAACTGCCATCATCCTTTTTCCCATCGTCGCCGCTTTATTAGTTCCCATAATTCCCGATAAAGACGGTAAAACCGTGAGATGGTTTGCTCTGACGGTGGGATTAATCGACTTTGCCCTAATTATCTACGCTTTCTATACCAGTTACGATTTCGCTAATCCCAATCTGCAATTAGTGGAAAGTTACCAATGGTTGCCCGAAATTGACCTAAGATGGTCCTTAGGAGCCGATGGCCTCTCCATGCCTCTGATTATCTTAACGGGATTTATCACCACTCTGGCTATCTTAGCGGCTTGGCCGGTGACTTTTAAACCGAAACTATTCTACTTCCTAATGCTGTTGATGTACGGGGGACAGATTGCGGTGTTTGCCGTCCAGGATCTGTTACTGTTCTTCCTCGTCTGGGAATTAGAATTAGTCCCCGTCTATCTGATCCTCTCCATTTGGGGCGGTAAACGCCGTCTCTACGCGGCCACCAAATTTATCCTTTACACCGCCGGAGGCTCTCTCTTTATCCTTGTAGCGGCGCTGACGATGGCTTTTTATGGCGATACCGTCTCCTTTGACATGGTGACTATTGCTGGCAAGGATTTTCCCCTGAAACTGCAATTATTCCTCTACGCTGGTTTCCTGATTGCCTACGGGGTAAAACTGCCCATCTTCCCCCTCCATACTTGGCTACCGGATGCCCACGGCGAAGCCACTGCCCCTGCCCACATGTTACTAGCGGGAATTTTGCTGAAAATGGGTGGTTATGCGCTCTTAAGGATGAATATGGGGATGTTACCCGATGCTCACGCCGTTTTCGCCCCCGTTTTGGTGATTTTAGGGGTAGTTAATATTATCTACGCCGCCTTAACCTCCTTTGCCCAACGCAATCTTAAGCGCAAAATTGCCTATTCTTCCATCTCTCACATGGGATTTGTGCTGATTGGCATGGCTTCCTTTACCGATATTGGTACAAGCGGGGCGATGTTACAGATGATTTCCCACGGACTGATTGGGGCGAGTTTATTCTTTATGGTCGGTTGTACCTACGATCGCACCCATACCCTGATGTTAGACGAGATGGGCGGTGTCGGCAAGAAAATGAAGAAAGTTTTTGCCATGTGGACCACCTGTTCCCTCGCTTCCCTGGCTTTGCCCGGGATGAGCGGTTTTGTGGCGGAATTAATGGTATTTATCGGTTTTGCCACCAGTGATGCCTATAGTCCCACTTTCCGCGTCATTATCGTCTTTTTAGCAGCTATCGGTGTCATTCTCACCCCGATTTATCTCTTGTCCATGTTGCGAGAAATTCTCTACGGACCGGAAAATAAGGAATTAGAAGAACACCATGCCCTAGTGGATGCGGAACCCCGGGAAGTCTTTATTATCGCCTCTCTATTAGTGCCAATTATCGGCATTGGACTCTATCCCAAAGTGGCGACGACGATTTACGATGCTACCACCAATAAATTAACCGCCCTAGCGCGTAATTCCGTCCCCAGTTTAGTGCAACAGGCTAAAGTGAAAACCCCTAGTTTCTCCCTTTATTCCCTAAAAGCACCCGAAATTTAAATGTAGGGTGGGTTAGGCGACGACAAGTTAAGCAGTTAACCAATAATTAAAAATTCGCCGTAACCCACCACATTATTGATCAAGAGAGGACTTATCAGGAATAAGTAGCTTTAACAGAAACAATATCTGACTTATTTCGGAACGCATAGCTCTGATCTCACCTTCAATCACATCAAAGCGTTTTGATATTGAATTCTTGTCATAATCAATAGGCATCGAGTCTTGAGTAGATAGATTGTTGAGTTTATTAGCAAGAGCTGCCCAACTATTAGCTTTTAATCCAAAATAATACTTAGCTTCATTTAGCGTTCTAAACTGCTGCTTAAGAGTATCAACAGTGAAGTTGATTGTCTGATAAACGCAAGCTTGGTTGTCTAGATCTTCCTCAACCATATCAACAACCTCACGAATAAGTTGATCGTGATTTTCACTAATCTGAGCGGCGGCTCCTAGTATACGAGAGGTCGCTTTAATCTGCAATTCAGTATCTTGTTGAAGCTGATCGGCAATTTTACGAACTTGTTCCCCCAATGTGCCTTTACGCTTTGGCTCTAGAGCAGGTGTTAACTCTTGACTCATGAAAAATCTCCTTTATTCCTGGACTTCCCCCGTATAAACATACTAGCTATGGCTAAAAGTCTTACAGAGCCTGAGTTCAAGCAATACAATACCAATGAACTACTGGACACAAAATCCTGAAGTTCTTACGCCGATAGGGTTTGAGGCAAAAATTTTCA
>NZ_JASJFB010000274.1:0-6947 GCF_030065455.1 Microcystis sp. M53602_WE12
ACAGTCCAGACATCGTAACTACCGACCACATCGCCATTTTCATCGATATCCACATTGCCACTGGCCCCCTGATAGTTAATATCCTCGCCTTTGCGAATCATTTCCATGGCTTGACAAGCATCGGTTACTTCCGTCCCCGGACCGTTAGCCACCTCACGAATCTTGCTTTGAATCCCTTCACCAGTGTTAGATTTAGCCGCCTCGGCTGCTAACATCAATAAAACCGCCGCGTCCCAAGTATGGGGAACAAAAGCGGTGACATCCTTGCCAGTTTTTTCCTTCCAGAGAGTAGTAAAAGCGCTTAAAGCTTGACCGTCGGCCCCAGGGACTGTACCTAGGGCGCCGGCAATAATTGACTTACCATCGGTTCCTTTCCCCACCTGTTTGGTGAAATCTTCCGAATAAACCCCATCGGTGAGGAGGACGGTAACTCCTTTGGTCAATCCCTGTTTATAGGCCGCTTGCAGTAATAAACTGCCCGTTTCAGCGTAAAGGACTGCCGCTACAGCATCCGGTTGGTTAGCGAAGGCAGCCGCCGCTTCACTATCGAGAGTGGCAGCTTTCGGGTCATAACGGACAGGATTTTGCTTATTAGTGATAGTGCCGCCTAATTTATCGAAAGCGCTCACAAATTCCCGTTCAAATCCGACTCCGTAATCGTTATTGATCACGACGGTGGCCACATTTTGAAAACCCTTTTTCTTAGCTAGGACCGCTAAAGCTTGAGCTTGGTAGGTGTCCGGGGGAGCCGTCCGCGCCCAAAAACCTTGAAAATCGCCTTTTTTCGCCCTGTCAGTAAATACAGGACTGGTGCTACCCGGAGAGACTAACATAACTTTCTTTCTCACCGCCACATCGACGGCTGCTCCTGAGACGCTACTGGCAAAGGAACCGATCACACCGGCTACTTTATCCACCTCCGCTAGTTTCGTCATCGCTGAAGCACCGGCGGCGGGATCGGTTTGGTCATCTTCTTTCACGAGGGTGACGGGTTTGCCATTGACTCCACCACAGGCATTGATAGTCTCTACCGCTAGGGCGGCTGCTTCGGGCATATTTTGACCAATAGCGGCTAAATCTCCAGTAATGGGCAGTAATGCTCCTAATTTTAGTCCCTCATCACCGGGGGCAGTGGTGGTGGGACTAGAGGCGTTGTTATTCGGGGTTTGGGCATTATTACAAGCGGTTAAAAAATTAGCTAAGAGGCTGATACTCAGGGTTAGGGCTAGGGGCGATCGAATATATCTCTGCATGGCAGTAAAATCAAGGATGAGTCAAGGTTGCAAGACTGAAAAGCCCGGACTGGGAAAATTCTAATCGATGTTAGCATTCTCTTCAAATCAAACAGGTTTCCATCTTAATTTAGATATTGATGGAAAAAATGGCTAATTTGTTCGATCTATGCCGTCGGGTGTGGGGTGTGGGAAGTTTTTTCAGTGATCAGTAAACAGTAAACAGTAAACAGTAAACTGAAAACGGTTCTTTTTGTTTGTCTTAGGCAATAAACGGGGCTATAAGGGATAAAACCCTTATATATAAAGACATTGATGCGATCTTTGTTAATTGTTTTCCCTCTCTAACGAACTAATCAATTAAGTCTCTTGCCAGATAAGGATTTAGTCGATTTATGCCCCCCGATCGAACTATACCAAGTAACGAAGAATCCTGAAAACTCGCATCTGATAACTGATAACTGATAACTGGTAACTGATAACTGAAAACCCCACTTAGGAAGCTTTGGCTAAAACGGTGTTCTGGTTTAAAAACTGAATTGCCGTTTGGTATTGACTATCTTTTTCGGTGCCGATTTCCTGATATGTGATCGGTTCCTGTGCCACCACTTGATCCGGGATAATTCCTAACTTATGAATATCATGGTGGGCGGGAGTTTCATATTTCGCCACGGTAATCGCTAATCCTGCCCCATCGGGTAACTCGAATAGGGACTGAATTAATCCCTTACCGAAAGTCTTTTCTCCCACTAAAACCCCCCGTTGATTGTCCTGTAATGCTCCGGCTAAAATCTCGCTGGCGCTGGCGGTTCCCTGATTGACTAAAACGACTAAAGGCGCATCGGTTAAAGCATTGCCAGAAGCGGCAAAACTATCGGCAATTCCCTCACGATTAACCGTATAAACGATCGTTCCCTGATTAATCCACATCCGAGCGATTTCTATGCCCGCTTGCAGTAAACCACCGGGGTTATTTCTTAAATCTAAAATATAACCCTTGGCTCCTTGTTTTTGTAAATCTGTCACCGCTTCCGAGACTTCTTTGGCAGCGTTAGCACTAAATTGATTTAAGCGCACATAACCGATGGGCAAGGAACTAGAATTTTTATCTAAAACCGCTACCACTGGACTTAAAGAAATCCGTTGACGGGTTAAAGATAGGGTTTTTGGTTGACTTTTTTGATAGGGAAGAATCACTAAGGAAACTTCTGTTCCGGCGGTCCCGCGCATTTTGGCTGCTGCTACATCGAGGGTTAAAGTAGTGGTATCGATGCCATCAATAAACAAAATGCGATCGTGGCTAGTCAAACCAGCGGCCTCAGCAGGAGAACCAGCAAGGGGGGCAACCACTTCTAAGTAACCATTGTCGGGATTGATATTAATTTGCAGTCCTACCCCCGATAATTCCCCCGTGGTGCTAATTTGTAGGTTATGGTATTGATCCGGTCGCAGGAGACGGGTAAAGGGTTCATCGAGGGTGGCTAACATCTGTTCGATCGCATTATAGGCCGCCGTCCGATCGTTGAGGGGTTTTTTGATGAATTGTTCCCGCACCTGCCACCAGTTTTGATGATTAAATGTGTCATCATAATAAGATTGGTTGACTAATCGCCAAGATTGTAGTAATAATTTTTGTTCTTCGCTAAAGGCGGCTGCTGTGGGTGTCCATGCCATCCAAGTCAGACAAAACCAAAATCCCACTAATAATCCCACCCACAACGATTTTTTTCTCATCTTGCTTCTCTTATAAATCAAGTGCTGATCTGCTGATTATTTTCAGTATAGTCTTTTCTCTGAAATCGATTGGCTCTCTTATTCTTTGTGTGATCAGTTTAACTTATATAGGAGCGATCAATCTTTGTGTCCTTTGTGTCTTTGTGGTTCGTTCCACTCGCTGGGTGCATCTCATTTTTGTAAATCTACCAATTGGGATTTTTACGGGGAAACTCTCGGCTAAGATCGGGCATTACTTTCGGTTTTATCGCTCAATCCCAGCTTTTGGGGGGTAGAACCCCCCAAACCACCCGTTTGGGTAGGGTTGATTCATGAATCAACCCTACCCAAACCCCGGAGCGCATGAGCTTTTCGGTGGGATGCTTACACCCAGCTGCTGATATATTTGTAATCATCTAAGAGTCACTGATAATTGCTGATTGTCGGTATTCCCGCAAATGTGAGATGCACCCCACTCACTCGCTGGCGGAACTGTATCTTAGAATACATTTTACCCACCAAACCCAAGAGAGCCATCGATTCTTATCTGACAACTCTTTCCCTTGAAGGCATTCCCATAAAAAAGAGGGTAGTTATGGTTAACTACCCCAAAAAATTCTCCTAGATCGGTGCCATTAAGCGATCGCTTAATTGTTCAGCTACTAGACAGCCACAACTTTTTTGCTGACTTGGGTTAATTGCCCTTTAGCATATTTGGCTGCGTAATCATCGAGGGACATTTGTTTGATTTTGCTGGCGTTACCGGCGGTACCAAATTGTTGATAGCGATCGGCACAAACTTTCTGCATATAGGTGATCGAGGGTTTCAGGAAGAAACGGGGATCAAACTCTTTCGGGTTGCTGAATAGTGCTTCACGAACTGCGGCGGTAATTGCTAAACGGCAGTCGGTGTCGATATTGATTTTACGCACACCACTCTTGATGCCTTTTTGGATTTCTTCCACGGGAACACCGTAGGTTTCGGGGATAGCGCCACCGAATTGGTTGATTAATTCGAGGAGATCTTCGGGAACCGAGGAAGAACCGTGCATAACCAAGTGAGTATTGGGTAAGCGGTTATGAATTTCTTCAATACGGCTAATAGCGAGAATTTCGCCGGTGGGTTTGCGGGTAAATTTGTAAGCGCCGTGGCTAGTACCAATGGCTACTGCTAAAGCATCTACTTGAGTTCTTTCGACGAAATCCACCGCTTCATCAGGATCGGTTAACAGCATCGAGTGATCTAATTCCCCTTCAAAACCGTGGCCGTCTTCCGCTTCTCCTTTACCAGTTTCTAGGGAACCTAAACAACCGAGTTCTCCTTCCACACTAGCACCGATCGAGTGGGCAACTTTTACCACTTCAGCAGTAACGTTAACGTTGTACTCGTAGGTGGCGGGAGTTTTAGCATCCGCTTCTAAGGAACCATCCATCATGACGCTGGTGAAACCGTTACGGATGGCCGAGTAGCAGGTGGCGGGTTCATTACCGTGATCTTGGTGCATCACGATGGGGATATGAGGATAGGTTTCCACCGCGGCGGTGATCAAGTGACGCAGGAAGTTTTCCCCTGCATATTTGCGCGCACCGCGAGAAGCTTGTAGGATAACGGGGCTGTCGGTGGCTGCCGCCGCTTGCATGATCGCTTGGATCTGCTCCATATTATTTACGTTAAAAGCGGGGATGCCATATCCGTTCTCAGCCGCGTGATCCAACAATAACCGCATGGGGACGAGTGCCATATCCTTTACTCCTTAATCTATTTCTTGTTTTCTGTCTCTTTAAATTCAAGAAAGTTAATTCTCTTACCTGTTAATCTTAAGATAGTTTTTACACTTTGACGATCCCCAAAAAAAATTTTTTCGGGTTTCGTCCTAAGATGACCACAATCTCCGTTGCGGTGGGCCGTTAAGTAGTTCATGCGTATTAAATAGCAGCTGGGGAATCGGCAATTTTTCCGGGCAGCGAGGTAAACAATCACCACATTCAGTACAATTATTCGCCTTGCGTCCGGGGAACCAATGACCAGCATTTTCCAGCATTCGATAGCGATACTGGCCAAAATCGGTCATTTCGTAAGCTACTGCCAGATTCCGCAGTCTCAACACTTCAGGGATGTTAATATTTTCGGGACAGGGTAAACATTGATAACATTGGCTACATAAATCTGTAGCCAATTTATCGGTTAAATGTGCCTCTAAACGGTTAAAAACGGCAATTTCTGCCGCATCTAAGGGCTGATCTCGTTCAGATACGTTAATAATTGCCTCTAATTCCTCTGGGATCGCTGCCCCGACGCTGAGGGTAGTAATGCGCGGATCGCTCAATAAAAAGCGATAATTTAGCTCTAGGGGTGAAAAAGGAGCGCATAATTCCTCTAGCTTCTTGGGAGGTCTGTGGAGACCCCCTCCCTTATCAGCAGGGGAAATAATAAACACACCCATGTCCTTTGCTTGGGCTAAAGCGATCGCCGGTTGCTGTCTTTGCCAAAAAAAATAGTAATGGATATTGACAAAAGCGAAGAAATCTGTATTGATCGTCTCCAGAATAATTTCTAGGGGTGCATGGGTAGAAAAGCCAATATGACCGATTTTTCCAGCTTCTTGGGCCAGAAAAACGGCTTTCATGCAGCCTTGCGGGTCTTTAATCCAGTTTAAATGCTCGCGGGTGTTAATACCGTGAATTGCTAGACAATCGAGGTAATTTAATTGTAATCGTTCTAGGGATTCGGCGATCGCTTTTTCCATAGTTTGGCGATCGGGAGTGGGGACTAATTTCGTAGTCAGATAAACCCGCTCCCGCACCCCTTGACGCTGCAGGTAGCGACCGAGAAAAACTTCGCTATTACCGTAACCTCTGGCCGTTTCTAGGTGATTAATCCCCAATTCTAGGGCGCGATCAACTGTTGCAGTAAACACCGACTCTGAGGACAAACAGCGCATTGTCCCCAGGGAAAACAGCGAAAATTGCCAATTAGTACGGCCAAATCGTCGATAACGCATTGATTCAGTTACCAGTTATCAGTTATCAGTTACCAGTTATCAGTTACCAGTTAGAAGGTATTGGGTGTGGGGTGTGGGGTGTGGGGTGATGGGGGAGTGGGGAAGTGGGGAAGTGGGGAAGTGGGGCAGTGGGGAAGTGGGGAAGTGGGGAAGTGGGGCAGTGGGGCAGTGGAGCATTTGGCTGAAATTTCCCTAAACCCCTAAACCCCTAAACCCCTATCTCCTATCTCCTGAATTTTCACTGCTCACTAAAATCACCGCGACGTTGGATCAGGTCTGAGGGGCTAAGATTGGAGACGAAATTGCGAAAAGCTTGACGTTCCTCTTCATCCGCGTCACGATCGACGGGAATAGAAGCGGAAGCGATCACTTCTTCCATTACCCAGACGGGACTGTTGGTACGCAGGGCAATAGCGATCGCATCACTGGGACGACAATCGATTTCTTTTTTGACTTCGCCGCGCTGGAGACAGAGAACAGCATAAAAGGTATTATCTTGGAGAGAATGGATGATAATCTTTTCTAAATCCATGTCCCAAACTTTAAAAATATTAGCGATCAAATCGTGGGTGAGGGGACGAGGGGGTTTTTGTTGTTCGAGGACGGTGATAATGGCCTTAGCCTGATCTTGTCCGATGTAGATAGGTAGGGCGCGACGCTCGGAACCATCCTTGAGTAGTACAATGGGACTGCGAGTGATAGCGTCTAGGGCAATTCCAGCGACTTTCATTTCGATCATGACTATGGCTTCTCCAAGATAGAGATTCAGCTAGGGAAGGAGTGGGAAAGCAAACTGAGTAATATAGTGCTTCGTTACACTCACAGTATGCCCTAAGATGGCAGAGATTAGCCTCATCTTTATTGACATCCTCGCCGCCCTAAAAGTGCGGCGATTCCTAAACCTCACGATTTAAGTTTCTGCTTCCACCACCGTCGCATACCACAGTTAAAAAACCATGTACTGTCTTACACAGAGTCCACAGACTTTCGCCCCATTTCA
>NZ_JASJFB010000771.1:0-2669 GCF_030065455.1 Microcystis sp. M53602_WE12
AATTATTCCTCCCATCGAGAGCTATTCTGAATTGTAAGTTATAACTATTATAATCTCATTTCTCTTTGTGATCAAGTTGAAGATTTTCTAGTTTTTGACTGCTATAAGTATTAATACTCATTGCATAAGTGAGATGCTCCCGGCGCGTTGTTCATTCATTGTCTGTACTGTGATTGTTATAATTATATTTACGATTGAGGAGGAAAAGGAATAATAATGTAGCGAATGACCGTTCCTAGTAAAGCCGTTCCCAAAATTCCGATTAACGTCCAAATCTGGGCCTTTTGAGAGCCTTTCAATTCTTTGGTATCTTCTTTCACCCTCTCAATATCCTTGTCTAAAGCATCGACCTTTTCTTCTAATCTAGCTTGTCCAACCTCTAAATTAGTGAGGCGACTATTAATATTTTCTAGTTTCTGATTAATTTCACCTAAAACTTCTTTAAGATCTTGTTCAATAGTAACTGACATCTGATGATTCTCCTAATAATTATCGGAATATAGGCACGACTATCACTATTTTATAGCTGGTTATAATTAAATTAAAAATGGATTTTAGGTTCGATCCCCCCTGCCCCCCTTGATAAGGGGGGTGCCGATCCCCCCTTAATCCCCCCTTGATAAGGGGGGTGTCTGACAACTTTTAACGCCTCCCTACTTACCTTTGAGAATGATAATACTTTTGGTTCATGTGTCCTCTTTATTCGCGATCGCTACTAATCCGGCGATCAAACGGCTTGCAACATGAATTCAACCTTGATCGCTTCAAACGGGAACTCTACGCTCCCATCTGCTACACGGCTCAGAATACCGACATTTAAAAGTGCCGTAATATCTCCATGTACTGCTTTAACATCCCGATGTACTCGCCTCGCCGCCTCACGGATAGAAATGGGGCCAGCACCGCACATAGCTTTGAGGAGTTCCCACCGCTTGGCAGTCAGAACTTTCCAGAGAAGTTCGGGGGTAGCAAAACTGATACGAACTTCTTTTTCTGCTCGACCAGTTTTCATCGCTTGAACGGCATCGGCAAGGGTGTCAGTCAAGGAGCGAACTTCAAGAACGACCGTGTTCATAATTCCACCTCAAAATGTCAGAGTTGAAGTCGGCCATCAATTGGTCTGGCGAAGAGAAAGCATAAAGAGACTCCACACCATCGAAATGACGGTGATCGCCTTTACCGCGTTCGTTATCATATCGCAACACACATTTGCCGTTGACTATGTAAGCGAGACGATATTTGTAAGGATGCTCCGATGGCAGAACTGGTTGGGGAACACGCCAGACAGTGACTTCTGCGAATGCGTCTGGGGCCAAGATGACGCGACGACGAATGAGCGCGGTAGCCTTCATGTTGGATATACTAACAACACCTTGGCCTGTTGTCAATGTCCCCAACAGTTAAAAACACCTCATATTCTTCTATATTTCTCGCTTGAGGATTGAGATATTGCCCAAAGTTTTGTGTTAAATCAATCTGCATGGTTATTATTGTATCCTTATTATTCTAACCCTGTTGCATAGTTTTCCATCACCTGCAAAAATTGAGGGTCAATCAATTCCATATTAGCTTGCAGAATATTAGTTCGTTCCTCATCATCAGCACAAATGAGCAACTGTTCAATTAAATTAACATAAGCTTGGGCGTGTTGTTCATTCATTGTCTGTACTGTGATTGATCTGATTATGTGATGGACTGTGATTTTTTCGAGAGAACGACTCGATGATATTTAGATAAGCTTGGGTGCGTTTTTCGTCCATAACCTTAATCCGATGCTTTCACAAAAGTTTTTTAAATTCTTCAATAGACATTCCGGCACCTTTAATAATTGTTCCCATTGTATAAGCATTAATTGGATTAGCTCTGGGAATTGTTAAGATATGCTCTCCATCAGTCATTGTAATATGTTTACCCTGTCGAACAATCCTAAATCCTGCTTTTTCAAAGGCTTTAATGGCTCGTTGATGATTAATTCCGGGAAGACTAGGCATGATTTAATTCAACTTCCACATAACAAGATTCTACACCTTGATTCAATTCCTCGGCAACTTCTAAATAAGACACAATAGCATCTTGAATATTATTGAGAGCTTCTTCTTTTGTTGTACCTTGAGAAGCACAGCCGGGTAAACCGGGACACCAAACAGCATATCCTTCTTCTGTTTTCTTAAGACTGACTTTATACTGCATATTTTTATAATAATAATCGTTGTCAGTTATTATAGCACGGCCATCATTAATCTCTGCTTCTGCTTGTAATACTTCTAATAAAAACCCCTGATATTCCTCTATACTTCTCGCTTGAGGGTTGAGAAACTGCCCCAACTGTTGCGCTATGTTCCGTAACCAAGCAACAGGATTATTATTTCCTTGTTGTTCTAACCCTGTTGCATAGTTTTCCATCACCTGCAAAAATTCGGGATCAATCAATTCCTGATTAGCTTGCAGAATCTTATTGAGTTCCTCATCATCAGCAGAAGTGAGCAACTGTTCAATTAAATTAACATAAGCTTGGGCGCGTTGGGGAGCATCTCACCTTTGCAATAAGTAGAAATGCTTAATGAGATCAATAAAAAAGTTAAAAAAGGCAACCATTTAGATAAGCACAGCGATGACGAAGGACTTGCGGTACATTACCAGATTCCCAACTTGCACCAGTAATTTTAAGA
>NZ_JASJFB010000782.1:0-2651 GCF_030065455.1 Microcystis sp. M53602_WE12
CCCAATCCTATTTTCTTGCACTAACATCGGACTTTAACAGGTCAAAAGCTTTATTTTAAAAGGGTTTTACCATTATTCAGCAAACCCTACTTAGGACTCCCAAAAGTCTGTGTAAGCAACCGCGTATTGTCGGTAAACACCGGGTAAACTGGCCCCAAAGTTTTTGGGCTGATTGACGACTTCTATCTCCGCGCATAGCCACCAATAATTTACCTTGTCTTTCTATCAATTAACCATTAAATAGGGTCTGCTGAAAAAGTTTTTCCTGGGGGCAGGGTGTGGGGTGTGGGGTTTTACCGATTTTGAAGGGGTCAATTACCTAATTTTCAGGGAAAAAGTCCAGGAATTTTCCACCCGATCACTCCCATATCTGGTACTTTTTGGTTTCCAAAAAGTCTAAAAGTCTTACCCAACAAGGTTTTTAGATTTATTCAGCCAACCCTATTTACTCATAATTTCGGCGGGTTGCGAGTTAGGAATCGGTTCAAAGTTGTGGTCGTCAGCCAGATATTCGGGATAGGTGGAGAATTGGGGTAGTATTTCTAGGGTAAAAGCTTCGGCGGCTTTTGATCGATAGCGATTCGGGTTAATAATTACCGACAAAGTGCGTCGTACTTCCACATCTTTAATTCGGGTAGCGTGGATAACTCCCATTTGTAGTTCTTTTTCGATCGCTGTCACCGAGACAAAAGCCGCCCCTAACCCGGATTGTACGGCATTTTTAATCGCCTCGATCGAGTTAAGTTCCATCTCCACTTTTAAGCGTTTGGTATCGATCTCGCAACGAGTTAAAACCTTGTCGATGACTTTGCGAATCGTCGATTGGGAATCGAGGGTGATAAATTTTAGTCGATATAAATCCTCTTTTTGAATCATTTCTACCTTAGACAGAGGATGAAAAATAGGCAGGACTAAAGCCAGTTCATCGTCTGCGTAGGGGATAATCCGCAGGGTTTCTTGTAATTCGGCGGGAACTTCTCCCCCGATAATGGCTAAATCCACTTGACCGTTAGCAACGCTCCAAGAGGTGCGACGGGTGGAATGAACTTGTAGCTGTACGGATACTTCTGGGTATTTTTGCCGAAAAATCCCGATCATGCGGGGAAGAAGATAGGTTCCCGTGGTTTGGGAAGCACCGATGATTAGGGTTCCCCCTTGCAGATTTTGTAGATCTTCGATCGCTCGACAGGTTTCTTGACAGAGAGTGATAATTTTTTCGCCGTAGCTTAAGAGTAGGTGTCCCGCTTCTGTTAATTGGGCTTTCCGACCGCCCCGGTCAAATAACGGCACATTTAGCTGTTTTTCGAGGTTTTGTACCTGAAGACTGACCGCCGGTTGAGATACATACAGGGTATCTGCCGCCCGTTTAAAGCTTCCTTCGGCAGCGATCGCTTTGAGAATTCTCAGTTGGTCTAGGGTGAAGGGAATGTCGGTCATAGAAAGCCTCAAAAACAGCGACAGGAGAAGGGGAGGACAATAGCGACAAATCTTAAGCCAGTGCCGATAAATACACTGAATTGACAGTACCACACCACGGGGATCAATGCTTCAGGTAGTTCCAGTTATCAGTGATCAGTTACCGGTTATCAGTTATCAGGAGTCAGGAGTCTCCGAGTCAGGAGATAGGAGTCAGGAGATAGGAGTCTCCGAGTCAGGAGTCAGGAGATAGGAGACTCCGAGTCAGGAGATTATTTCTATTTATTCTCCCCACACCCTACACCCTACACCCCACACCCTACACCCTACGCCCTACACCCTACGCCCTACACCCCACACCCCACACCCCACACCCCACACTGAAAAAGGCTGCCCCAGCAATTATCGGGTTGACTTTTGTGTACCACTTAATCGTTCTTAACCAAGAATCTTAATGATATTTTAAGATTTTTTAACAAACCGCCCCCAGCCGAGATGAACGTATATCCTAGAGGGGAGCGAGTGTAGATTCCTATTCCCGTTCGATCGCCCCCTAATTCTCTGGAGATCAGCACCCATGCTTACTTTGCTCCGTTCCCTGCTATTTTCCACCCTATTAAGTTTTGTTGCCCCCGTCCTCTTGGTGGGTTCTATTTTAACGGCTTTATTGGCCACCAGTCACGTCCCCGGCTTTACTTGGGTTTCTCAGACCGGTTTTAGCCAAATACTGCAATTTTTAACCATTTTCGGCGGCGGTTATCCCCTACAAGGCCTGTTAACCATCGCTGTCACCTTTGCTTTTGTTGGCAGTTTATTCGATTTATTTAACTTTTACGTCTATCAAACCAATCGCGGACAGTAACAGGTAAAGGGTGATAGGGACTGTCTAGAATGGGAATGAGGTTTTTATGGGATCGAATCGTCTATGCGCCCTATTTTCTGCCGTTTTTGGCTATTAACAATAATTTCTCTGCTGCTCACCCTGAGTATCGGGATTGTCAATCCCCAACCCAGTTTCGGGCGCTCGTGGATGGATTTACCTAAAATGTCGGATGAATGCCCCCGCTAAATTTTTCGACAAGACATCAACCTTTGCGGGGGATGAAATCCGACCAAGATATTAACTGCGAAGCACAATTTTAATTCTACCATTTGTAGGTAAACTGTGTTATACTTAATTTATCCAGGGTCGAGGATTAATCAATGCTAGTCGTAGAAGCCAAGTTAAAAAACGG